>JAYVUR010000139.1:0-4895 GCA_043787715.1 Candidatus Melainabacteria bacterium | reverse complement strand
GAAGCTGCAATAGCTGAAGATGCCTTCGGTGACCACCGTCACCATGTCGACGCCCTCATGCTGCGAGGCGACGATGAAGGGCGCCGGCTTGTAGTCGGGCACAGAAGCGCGGCATCTTAACACCAGCACCTAGCTCGTAGAGACCGAGTTCTAGCTCAGTTATAGCATCGAGTTTAGTACTAAGAATAGTGACACCGGGAATGCCACGAGAACTAAGAAGAAGATTAGAACCTGCACCAAGAATATTCCAGTTAAGATTATTAGATTTAATCCAAGTAAATATTTCACGCAGCTCCTCTATCGAACGAGGCAGCACCAAATATTCAGCGCTAGCTTTTACTCTAAGAGTGCTGCTCTTACTTAGGTCATAGTTTTGTAGTAAATCGAACTTAGGCATAACTTCAAGCATCTAATAATATATTATCCCAGGGCTTCTTATCTGACTAGGGCGATGTCGTCCCGAACGTAGTGACTGTCATCCTGAACGCAGTGAAGGACCCCAATACTGCCACGCAATAGGGATCCTTCGTGCTTCGCACTCAGGATAGCAGAAAGGTGACCAACGTCACGTTTCTGCGCTCCAAGACACAAAATGGGAATAATACCCTTATGAAGCTCTCCAAGCAGAGCGATTTACTATTACTGGCGCTAATTAGTGGCGCCCTAGTTCTGCACGCCACAGCCAAACCCAAAACTTTATGCGAAACCAATACGGCAAGTGCAGCAATCGCTAATCACCCTCTATTCGATACTCCATATAAAGCCGCTGCTAACTACAGCCCGGTACTAGCACTAAGAGCATTAGGCAGTACTGAAATATATCGCAAGAAAGGTAACGCACACCTTATACGCAAATTCTATGTCGGCAATCTACAAGGCAAGCTTGGTGAGCCATTCGAGACCATGGTTCTAGATCTTGAAGTCAGCGCCAAGGGTTTATTCGGCAGAGTGGCTAAAGGCTTCGGGCATATTAATGATTTGGATTTATATTACGAGAATGAAGCCAGCTTCGGACTGCCTAAACGAGCTTACATGAATGCTTACGCTAGTCTTGACGGCTGCGAACTAATGAAGCTTAAAACCGACAGTGATGGCGACAAGCTTATCAATAAGGTAAGTGGCAACTATTTAAGCAGGGTCATAGACTATCAAACCCAATGGCGAAGCAGCTCTGGGCTCTTAGCCGGCTACCAGTACCAGATTAATGTCGAAGGTTCAGGCGGTACTACTGTTCCTTGTGACAAAAGCAATCAACACACTGTATTCTGCCAAGAACATGGCAAAAGCAAATCACCATACCAAGGTAAATCTTCAGGCACTATAGCTGGATACAAAATCAGCGGCTGGATACGCGAAACTAGCCCAGATTATTTTGAGGGTGAAGAATACTACGGACCTATCGTAATTAAGACTGTGCTTGATATCACCGTTAATAAATAATGTCATCCTGAGCGAAGCAAAGGATCCCCATGCAGCTACCAAGGGATCCTTCGTGCTTCGCACTCAGGATGACGAAGCAATGACGGAGACAACATGCCGCGTATGCGCGTAGCTAATCCCACCTTGAAGATAGCCAATATAGGGCTCGCGCAAAGGTGCATCAGCAGAGAGTTCTATGCTTGAGCCTTCAATAAAAGTTCCAGCTGCCATAATAATTTCATCAGCATAACCGGAAATTGCAGAAGGAATTGGGGTGAATATAGAATTAACCGGACTATTAGCCTGCACCAGCTTACAAAAATCAATTAGCTTCTGCCTATCATTAAATTTAATCGCTTGAATCACATCATTACGCTCAGCGTCATAAGCTGGAATAGTTTCAAGCCCCATATCAGCAAGAGCAAGAGCAGCTAGGCTCATACCTTTAAGAGCCTCTGAAACAATCAATGGCGCCATAAAAAACCCTTGAAAATAAAGACGGCTCTGATCAAACATACAACCACCATGAGCGCCAATCCCAGGCGCAGTCATATATTCAGAGGCTGCTTGCACGCAATCAGCCCTGCCCGCGATATAAGCACCAGCAGCAACGATGCCGCCGCCGGGGTTCTTGATAAGTGAACCAGCAATAAGATCAGCACCCATATGACTAGGTTCTTCACGCTGAGTAAATTCACCATAGCAATTGTCTACGAAGATAATCGCTTGCGGAACTGCTTTGCGGGTAGCAGCTATCAAGTCACGCAACTGCTCTTGACTAAGACTATCGCGCCACTCATAACCACGCGAACGCTGAATAAAAGCTATGCGCGTTTTAGCATTCAACTCTGCTGCACCATATTTACAATTAATCTTATACTTCGCTTCATAAGACCTGAATACCGTCTGCAAAGTATCATAAGGCTTGCCCGTAACAAAAACTATCTCATCACCAGATGAAAGATTGCCCATCACCGCACAAGAAATAGCATGAGTGCCAGAGACTAATTGCGGTCTGACTAAAGCTGAATCAGTACCGAAATAATTAGAGTAAACTTCTTCTATCTTATCCTTACCAAGATCATCATAGCCGTAGCCTGTAACCCAAGCATAGTGAGAGTTTTGGACAGCTGCAGCCTTGAAGGCTTCAAGCACTCGCACTTGAGTATAATTTTTAACTTCGTCTATAGCTTTAAATACGGGTTCTAACTTAGCTTCGTAAGCAGCAATTTTATCAGCGATATTTATGTCTAGCTTCATAACGTCTCTCTAGATATTCGATCATCTTACCAGCTACATCTATGCCAGTGTAAGTCTCTATCCCTTCAAGTCCCGGTGAAGAGTTGACTTCCATAACAAGCGGACCTCTAGAAGAAGGTAGCATATCGACACCGGCACAGCCTAGCCCCATAGCACTCACCGCCTGTATCGCAATTCTTTGCTCAAGCTCACTCAGTTCTACTGGCACCGCTGTACCACCTTGATGCAGGTTCGATCTAAACTCACCCGGCGGACCTTGGCGCTTCATCGCCGCAACCACCTTGCCATCTACTACTATGGCGCGGATATCTGTGCCTTTAGCTTCACGAATAAACTCTTGAATAAGAATATTAGTCTTCAGCGAGGAGAATGCCTCAATAACAGATTTAGCCGCACTCTTAGTATCAGCCAGAACCACACCAAGCCCTTGAGTACCTTCTAGCAGCTTCACTACTATAGGCGGACCGCCAACTCTATCTATCAGTTCTGGAATCTCATCCTTCTTAGGAAATTTAGCAAACACGGTAGTCGGCAGTGCTATATCGAGCATAGAAAATATTTGCTGACTTTTGAGTTTATCGCGCGAAATTTCTATAGACTGAGCGCTAGCGGTGGTGAGCACCTTCTGCATCTCGAATTGTCTAACCACAGCTGTACCGAATAAGGTAACCGAAGCGCCAATTCTAGGAATAATTGCATCTATGCCCTCAATTGGATGACCTTGATAATAAACCAGTGGTTTGCCTTGTTCTATTACAAGCGAGCATTTGGTGTGATCTAATATAATCACTTCGTGACCTCGACGCATCACTGCATTCTTCAGACTATTAGTCGAATACAGTGATTTTTTGCGAGATAATATGGCGATTCTCACTTGCAATGTCATGCTAACACATTTATGTAATAATCAATAACATGGCCGATCTAAGCTATATACTTGAGATACTTCTACTACTTATAGGCATACTCGCTGCTTGCCTAGTATTTTCTAATGCCATAGAACATGTAGGCGAGAAGCTTAATCTAAGTAACCAAGTGACTGGCAGCATATTAGCCGCCATTGGAACAGCTTTACCAGAAACCATAGTACCCCTAGTCGCGATATACATGGCTGTAAGTACCGGCACGGGAGTCGCTGATAAACACGACATCGCTATCGGTTCTATCTTAGGCGCACCTTTCTTATTAGGCACTCTGGCGTTCTTCTTAATGGGACTTAGTATTTTTATCAACAAGAAGAAACGCGGCACTACTAATGTAGTTGTTAATATCCCTCACGTCGAGAGAGATCTACTGTTCTTCTTAATCGCTTTCTCCTTAGCTATGATTGCTGCGCTATTAAGCGGAGTAATCAAAATCGCCATAGTAGTCTTGCTTGGTCTTACTTATGCTACCTATTTAGTAAAAACCATTAATGCCCATGACGAACTTGCAGTATGCGCCGATACAGGGCTGACTGAATCCAATGAAGCTCCAGAATTATATGCAGCCAAATTAGGCTTAGCAGATAATCTTGCTGTTACTATCATTCAAACCATAGTCGGATTAATAGCGATTATATTTCTAGCCGAAATCTTCGTCCAAGAGCTAGAAGTCGCTGCAGCTCACTGGGACATCAGTCCACTAATATTATCATTGATCATAACTCCAGTAGCTACCGAATTACCCGAGAAGGTTAATAGTGTCATCTGGTCAAGCCAAGGCAAAGACACACTAGCCATGGGTAATATAACGGGTGCTATGGTATTTCAAGCTTCTATACCCTGTACTATTGGTATATTATTCACGCCATGGAAGCTGGAATTCATGCCGGCACTATGCGGCATACTAGCTATACTAAGCGCAATAATATTACTTACGATTTGCAAAATCAAAGGCAAGCTACATGCTAGTAATCTTGTCTTCGTTGGTGCTTTGTATTTAATTTATTTAGTAGCGATAATTAGGTAACGAAGCTTAGATCGCCATGGCGACTTCATCAGTTCGCACAGTTGTAAGTAGCTTACGAATATTAGCCTTCACGAAATCATTATTAGCTACTGCAAACTTAGAACCCAAAGATATACGACTCTGCTCCTTAGTAGCCGGGTCGACAAGTCTCAATACTATGACATGCTGTCCATGATTCTCCACTTTAAGAGCAAAACTCTTCAAGGAATGGAGGAGCTTGTAGATATCTATACCTTGCACAAGTTCAAGTTCAAACTCAAGAATAC
>JAYVUR010000138.1:0-12011 GCA_043787715.1 Candidatus Melainabacteria bacterium | reverse complement strand
GATGCTATTGCTCTTGCCCTCAAATCTGGTAATGGACTGGTTCTTAGAGGTAGCTGCCATGCTTGGCATAGCAATTTAGCTATTATGGCAGTGGTAGAGAGGGCTTTGAAACAAACTTCTGTGCCAAGTGAAGGCTTGCAGTTCTTACAGTGTAAGGCGCGCGAGAGTGCCAAGCTGATGCTTGCAGCTAAAGAATATATAGATCTGGTTATTCCTCGTGGTGGTGAAGAGTTGAATCGTTTCGTTATCGATAATTCTCTTATTCCGGTGCTTGGTGCAGGTGGAGGTACTTGCCATACTTATATCGATGAGACCGCTAATCTAGCTAATGCTATCGAGATTTGTTATAACGCCAAAGTACAGAGACCGAGTGTTTGTAATTCTTGTGAAACTATATTAATACATAAGAATATTGCTGCTGCTGTTTTACCTAAGCTTGCTCTAAGGTTGAGAGAGGCTAAGGTTGAACTGATCGGCGATGAGCAAGTCACTAAACTGGTTTCAGGAGTAACAGCTGCAACAGAAGAAGATTGGGCTAAAGAATATTTAGATCTTAAAGTGGCTATTAAAGTGGTAGATAATCTTGAAGATGCTGTTGAGCATATTAATCATTATTCGACGGCACACTCTGAATGTATCGTTACAGAAAACATGGCTAATGCAGAATATTTCAAACAGCATATAGACTCGGCTTGTGTCTATATTAATGTGAGCACTAGATTTACTGATGGTGAGGAGTTTGGTTTTGGTGCTGAGATGGGTATTAGCACGCAGAAGATGCATGCGCGCGGACCCATAGGTTTGCGCGAACTCTGCACGTATAAGTATATTATTGAGGGTGAAGGGCAGACGCGTTGAATTGTTTCGTCGCTTTGCTTCTTGCGATGATGTTATTGCCAGCTTATGCGCATGGCGGCAACTGCGGCTGCTCGCTAGGATCAGGTCTGGGAGCGGGTCCTATTATTACTATGCCAGCTTATACTTTGCCTGAAGGTGAGATTAGTATCGCTATCGGTACTAGATATATGAATTACGGTAGGCTTAGTGCCAGCCAAGTGGCAGGCATATCAGCACGCAAACAAAACGGCGATGATGAAGCCGCGGCATTAAAAAACTTCGTAACGATAGGCTATGGTGTCACTGATGACCTTACAGTGTTAGCAAGTTATCCATATACTATTAATTTTGATGTTAGAGAAGTCGAGAGCGGCACTCTACAAGGACTTGGTGGCACTCATGGTTTTGGTGATTTAAATTTATTTGTTGAATATAATTTTCTTAAACTCGACGAGCATCGCCTCCAAGCAGCCTTATTAGGCGGACTTAATATTCCTACTGGTGCGAATAATAGAAGCAGTGGTGGTCAGGCTTTTGAACCACATTTTCAGCCCGCTGCTGGTGCATGGAATCCGAGTTTTGGAATTGCTTTAAGTAAGCGTTACCAACACTTCAACGTAGATGCTAATTTTCTTTATACAGCAGCTAATGATAGTTCGCGCAACACTAATATGGGCGATTCTGCTCGTTATAATTTGGCTATTAGTTACCCGTTAAATCATGGTCATGAGCTGCCTTTTGAGCATCAACATTTAGAGGGCGAACATGCGCAGCATCCATTACATATGCTAGAAAAAGTTTTCCCACAACATGTATTAGGTCAGCATTTGGCCTGGGATTTAATTCTTGAAGCTAATGTGCAAGCCGAAGACGCACCATTGCGGAATGATCTTAGTCTTGATAATCATGGTGGTACTTCTATGTTCCTCTCTCCAGGGCTGCGTATGACCGTAAATAACAAATGGTTCTATAATCTAAGTGTCGGCATCCCAGTCTTGCAGGCTCTAGATGGCGATCAAGGGGGTACTGATTTGCAGCTTTTATTTAGTCTTGGTACTACTTTGTAATCGTCTTTATGAATGCTATTAATGGATCGCCACGCGGCTCGCGATGACGATGTAGAATTAAACAAATGCTAGAACAGCGCATCCAGCTCGGATTATTTGGTGGCAGCTTCGATCCTATACATCTTGGTCATATTGCTATTGCTAAAGCTGCTCTTGAGCAACAGCGTTTAGATCAAATACATTTCATCACGGCTCAGCAAAATCCTCAGAAGCCAAGTCTACTTGATGCGCGCGCGCGCCACCAATTAGTTGAAGTCGCTCTTAAGGACGAAAATTTCCTGCTCGCCAGTGATATTGAATTGAATAGAGCAGCACCAAGTTACAGTTCGGATACTATTAGTAGCTATCAAGAACTTTGTCCTAATGTAGATTTGTATTGGGTTATGGGTGCCGATGCCTTCCAAACCCTAGCTACTTGGCAAAAGCCAGAGAAGTTTAGTGAGCTAAATATCATTGTTTACCCCCGTGCTGGAGTTGAGAGGCTAGTAATCCCAAGTTTTTTATCACAAGATAAGGTGCATTTTCTTAAAATGCCTGAAATCGCTATCTCCTCATCTAGCATTAGGACACTGATGGCTAGTCCCCTAGATGACCTAGAAGATAAGCTCAAAAATCTAGTCCCAGAGCGAATAAAAAGCCAATTAGTCGAACATTATAATTAGTGTTTTTGGGCATAAAATAGATCTAATGGCAGATGATAAAAAAGCAGCGGATAAAGTCCCAGTGGCAGAAAAGGCAAAGCCTGTAGGTGTGAGCATGGTTTCTATGTTGATGCAAACAGTGCTCACTTTTGTGGCCTGTTTTGCAGCTTGTTTCATGACGTTTCAGATTGTGCCAAAAGCAATTAATGTAGAACAGATTATCAAGCAAGTTGAGAAACCAGAATCCAGCGCTAATCTTCCAGTCTATTCTCTCGGAGAGTATGTGGTGAATCTTGCTGATCCAGGTGGATCAAGATTCCTCAAAACAGCCATAACTGTCAAAGTCTATTCAGCAGAGCCTGAAGAAGAAGGCAAAGAGAAAAAAGAAGAGAAGAAAGAAGGTGGCGGACATGGCGGTGCTGAAGGTGCTGATCCAGAAGTAGCAGCAGTTGAACATGATTTCGCTCACTCAATGCCAGCTATCAAGGACCTTGTCATTGCAACACTTTCTACTAAGACTGCTGAAGAGCTTGCTAGCTACGATACCAAGTTAGCTCTTAAGGAAGAAATGGTGGAGCAAATGAATAAGCTGTTGCACGGGAAATACAGAGTTTTTGATCTTTATTTCACTGACTTTATTATTCAATAAAATACAAACGGGACAAACACATGTTAGACTTCGGCGCAAATTATAGAGAGAGAGAGGCAGATACTATGCCTAAACTTGGTCAGCGTAAAAATCGTAAGATCAAGGAATATAACTTCAAGAACCCAGACAAGTTCAGTAAAGAACATCTGCGTTTATTTGGTTCGGCGCATGAATACTTCTGTCGTCAAGCTAATATGGCTCTTAATGCAGCTCTTAGAATGCAAACAGAGTTTACGGTGGAAGCCGTGCAACAGCTTACTTATGGTGACTATACGGCTTCTTTGCCAGACTCTACTATCACTGCGGTGATGAATATGTACCCCTTCACCACAGAATTTAGTGTGGCTATTGATAGGCAAGCCATAGGGCTTATGGTAGATAGATTGCTAGGTGGTAGTGGTAATGCACTATCTGATCGTGATGAACTTACTGACGTGGAGATTGGTATTGCCAAAGATACTTTGCGTAAAATCTTATTCTATATTCCTGAGGGCTGGCAAATGCTAATCCCCACAGCTAATGATATTGAGATGAATGCTCTTGAATTGAATCCACATACAGTGCAGATTATTCCTGCTACGGATATTGTTGCTCTAATTACTATTAATCTTAAAATTGGTGATTATGAAGGCAAGATGCGTGTCTGCATACCTTATTCAGCACTTGAAGATGTGATCAGCTCTCTTAGCCGTCAGACTGCCTACAAGAATGACAGAACTGATGATGGTCATGATGCTAAGGATCTAATATTGGGAAGACTAGCTACTACTGATCTTGAAGTGAAGATAGTTCTAGCGCGAGGACAGTTATATCTTAGTGAGATTATGAACTTGCAAAAAGGCGATGTTATTAAACTAGACTCAAGTCCAGAGGATAATTCAGAGATTTGGGTGGCTGAAGAGCTGAAGTTCTTCGGACAGCCGGGTCAACTGAAGCGTAAATACGCTGTAACTATTGGCGAAACAAAAATTGCAGACTAATAATCTGCGGCTTATCTTATCAGGGAGGGCTGCTGCAACGGCTTTATAAGGCTTTTTAGCCTTAAGGAACATTAACTACTATAGATGCTTCTTATTTACTGATGCCCTAATGCTGGGTAGCATTAATATTGTAGGGAAATAAAACCATGAAAAAAATATTTAGTAGTTTGGCGGTGCTTGCATTTATAGCGCAACCTGCTTTTGCTCTTGATCTTCTTGATGATGCTGAAATTAAGGCAGATGCTACCCTCACCAATCAGTTCTTCCATGGTGTAGCCGGATCTAATAATGATCACGATGCTTTCGTTGACTACAGAGTAGAAGGCAAGTTTCCTATCTATAAACTAAGTGAGCATGAAGGTTCTTTGTATGTTCGTGTTGAAGGTCTTGCGCCAGTTGATAACAATATTGATAAATTTTTCAGGGATCCTTTGATAGATATCCCAGAGATTTTTGTTCGTGATGATTATGCTGATGATGATCGTGAGTACATGACGGTTTTTGGTAAATTTGCGAATCGTCGTTTCTTCGATAAACAAGAATTGTATAATGATCCGTTCGATATAGGCGAGAGAAGATCACCAGCGGCTATAGAAGGTACGCTATCACTCTTGAATTTAATGAACGAGTTCCGTGATTCTAATGACCAGTTCCAAAGCCGCATAGCTAGTGGTTCTTATGGCTTCGTGCTTGGCGTTAAAGATAGCGAAGGTACCGGTCTATTAAGTAGATGGGGTGCGAAACAGGCGCTTGCTGTAACTGAGATGAATCAGTTCGGTAATAGTTTCTATGGCATCTCTGAACTTAATAAGAACTGGGGTGAAAAAGGTTCTGCAGGTCAGTTCGATATGGGTTTAGTTTATGCTGGTAGCCAGGCTTATCGCTTCTCAAATCCGGACTCTACTACTTATGTGCTTTATGCATCGTTTGCTCAAGAAATGGGTAAATTCACGCCATACACTAAATGGGGCTCTATGTGGTTTGATGATTTAGCTGGTAGCACTCATAATATTAATGAGTGGAGATTAGGTGCTACTCATAGAACTACTGATAAGGATCAGCTTGCTATGCACTTAGCTTGGTTCGATGGTGAAGCGCTTGGAGCGAATAATACTTCTGTCTTGATTAACACTTGGAGACACGCGTTTAACGATCATATAGCTAGTTGGCTCTATTATATTCAAGAGTTCAACCAATTCAACACCGCCGCAACTGGAACCAAGGATAATTCCTGGACTGCTGGTTTGAATTTCAACCTAATACTTTAAATTTGGGTTAATGATTCATTGTTGAGAACGCCCCATTTTGGGGCGTTTTTGCTTGATAATGATATAATTTTAGGGTTAAGATAAATGTTAGAGCCCTTATCCTTACAAACCACCAGTCCAGTTATGTCTCGCCGCCATGCTTTGGTTGCTTTATTTGCTGCTGGCTTGACTGCTTGTATTGAGAAATCAACCCCTCAAGCTTTGCATGAGATTACGCCTATTACTATTCATGACATTATTGATTCAATTATTGAGCATCGTTCTAAAATCCCTTATCTAGCTAAAGTTGAGACTAAATTACATAATCCTTTGGCACAGTTTTGCCTTCTACAAATTGCACAACCCGAAAATCCAGATCCAGAATGTCAGCAGCAGATTTATAAAATGCTTGAAGATTTAGCAAGTCAAGATCTAGATGGCAAGCTAGGCTTATATGCTGATGGAATCACAAGCGAGAATATTACAAAAGCTCACCAAAGTTTATTGCGCTTAGTAACTAAAAGTCCAGCCGAATTGGAGCAGATAGAGACTAGATGGCAAGAGCAAGGGAAAACTAGTGCAGCCGTTCCTTTATGTATGCGTGGACATTATGATTTTCGTGCAGCGGATTACCGCAGCTCAATAGCTAGTATTGCCGATGCTTGTGCTAAACATGGCTTGTTGACTAAGTTTGAAGCTGATAACTTTAATCAAATAGCGGCTCAACTTCATGCAGAGAAATGTTTACCCTCGGCAGTAGATCTAGGTGCGCAGGCTTTACTCTTGCCTTATCTTTTTTATGCACTTAAACTTGCTCTTCAGGATATTAAATTACTTATTAATCCTCGTGCTTTAAGTCAACTACCCACTGTTTTGCAAGATATGGCTAAATCTGATTTTAAACCCGTTGATAATTTAAGCCAAAAAATTGGTTTAGCTAGAGAGGACTTAGATGATTTGCGTGGCATGGCATTACTGCGTAGCATAGTTGCTAATAAAGATCATCTTGGGCTCGCCATTATGAATCATGGCTATGATTGGACTAAGTTGATTATCAGATGGAATAAAGAAAATCCTAGTAAGCAGTTTGCTTATCACCAATTGGTTCCAGAAGCTCTTGCTAATAAACCCTATATTAATAGCTATCCTAGTCAAATAGTTGAAATGATCGACAAGCAACGCAAGCTAATGTACCAGCAATTAATGCTCTATATTAATGCCAAAGATCGTCAGCAAGAAAGGAACTCTGGTAAATTAGCTTAAGCCGCCTGCCTAGCTCTTTCGTGTGCCAAAAAATCCATTTTGGCTCTTAAGTCAGCACCAACAGATTCGATCTGATGTTCAGCTTCTTTGCGGCGGGTAGCTTTGAAACTCGCTTGGTTAGCGGTGTTCTCGAGTATCCAATCACGAGCAAACTTACCTTCTTGAATGTCGGTTAGAACATCTTTCATGCGCGCTTTAACACCGGCATCAATTACGCGCGGACCAGAAACATAGTCGCCGTATTCTGCAGTATTCGAGATGCTATAACGCATACGCGCTAGACCGCCCTCATAGATTAGATCTACGATCAGTTTAACTTCATGCAGACATTCGAAATACGCCATTTCTGGTGAGTAACCAGCTTCAACAAGAGTCTCGAAGCCAGCCTTAATCAGGGCAGAAAGTCCGCCGCATAATACAGCTTGCTCGCCGAATAAATCAGTCTCAGTTTCCTCGCGGAAATTAGTCTCGAACACTCCAGCTCTAGTTCCGCCTACGCCTTTTGCGTAAGAAAGTGCTAGCTCTTTAGCTTTGCCGCTAACATCTTGATAGACAGCGATAAGAGCTGGCACGCCGAAACCCTGTTGGTAAACGATTCTTACACGATGACCAGGACCCTTAGGTGCAACCATGATTACATCGACATTCTCAGGTGGAACGATTTGATTGAAGTGAATAGAAAAACCATGCGCCACCATTAGAGTTTTGCCAGCGGTTAAATGTGGCTTAATCTGGCTGTTGTAGACGCTTGCATGTAATTCGTCTGGTAGAAGAATCATAATCACGTCAGCTTCTTTGGCTGCTTCTTCAGCAGTGAGTACTTTAAGACCATCAGCTTCAGCTTTAGCCGCGCTTTTAGAGCCCTTATAGAGACCTACACGCACATCACAGCCGCTCTCCTTGAGGTTAAGGGCGTGGGCATGGCCTTGGGATCCGTAGCCAATAACGGCTATTTTTTTGGATTGGATCAGCTTTAAATCAGCATCTACATCGTAATAAACTTTAGTCATAGCTGACTATTTTAGCAGGTTTGAGGCTATTCTGTATATATAATTTATTTACAAATACGCCGGTATATAACAACGGTTTTCGAGCTCTTCTCCGATCTTAAACTTAGAGCGTAGGAGATAGACAGCCACGCCACTTGGCTCGGCACCATAGGTGCGCTCATATAAGCGAGCTAGGTGTTCATAAGCGCTTTCATCGCCCATAGATTCGATAAGCATCAAATCCTCTTCCTCAAGGGCTTCAACAAAATTATTAATGATGATGTTTGTCAGATACATCCTGAGTTCTATTTGCCCTAGAATCTATCTCGAAGCCTCTTAACTACTAGGACTAGCCTTATTGTGGTGGGTGCTCTCACTCAGACTTATGGCTTAGTAGCGCATGATTTCAGCTAAGACAATAAGCCAAAAAGCTGTGGCAACAGAGTTCAATGTTGTAGGTAAAAACCCTAACGGGAATTAGCGCAAAAGTAAATTAACAGCTTGCGAAATAGGTGGTAAATACGTGAAACGCCCTCGTAGAGTCCAAATCAGGGCATAAACGATGACAAGAGGTATCAATAACCAATAAGCATAAATCAGCTTATCAGTAGCTTGTACTAGAAGATTTGCGCTATTTTCAAATATAGTCAAAAGGCTGAGAAGAGTAGCAATAAAGCCCACTAGTTTGCTTAATAACATAGGTAAAAAAGAGCTAATCATATTGAATAAAATCGACTGAAAACAGTGGTAACGTACGAAATCTTTCAGGTGTATATTTTTGATGTTGGCAACTATCACCCAGATCATTGGTATCCAAGAAATATAAGGGATATAGTGTCCGAGATAGAAGAAGGCACAGGGTATTTTTTCGCGCCAGTCTGCTTGATGTGAATAATATGACATTAGTGTAGCCCTGCTTCTAAGCCTAGTTTGGCGATTTCAGCTGCCGAGCTAAAAACCTGTTCTGAAGCATCTTTTAGGTCTTTGATCTTGAGTTTGCCGCTACTGCGTTCATCAGCTAGATAGAAGATTACATAGCGAGCACCACGTTTAGCGGCTTTTTCGATTTGTTTACCGACCTTAGCTGAATCATAATCGAACTCGACAGTCAGTGAGTGTGCGCGTAGTTCTTCGGCTAAAGCCATCGCCGCACCAGCATCATCACTAACTATATAAAACTTATTCTGATCCGTAGCCGAGCTGCGCTGCTCATTAATCAAGAGAGCCAGCCGCTCTATACCAAGCGCCCAACCGGCTGCGGGACTCTCAGGTCCGCCCAGCATGCTTACTAGAGCATCATAACGACCACCTGCTAGTACTGTGCTTTGCTGTCCTAGACTAGGGCTGCTGCTTTTGATCTCGAATACCAAATGACTGTAATAATCCAATCCGCGTACTAGCCTAGGGTCTATAACCAGCTTGGTATCTAGCTTCTCCATAAGTCCGAGTAATTGAGTCCAGATCTCTTGTGATTCGGTGTCATAATAATCGTGTAATAGCGGGGCTTTAGTGTAGAGAGCTTGGTCTGCTGGAACCTTGCAATCCAGTACTCTCAGTGGGTTCTGGCTAATACGGCGCTTACAATCTTCGCAGACTTCTTCTTCTATGCCATGCAAGAAGCTTACTAGAGCTTCTTTATAGGCTGTGCGGCTAGCATTATTGCCAAGAGAATTAACATGCAAGCTTAGGTCTTTAAGACCTAAAGCACTTAGTAGCTTGAGACCTAGAGTGATAATCTCGATATCGACATAGATGCTTTTGGAACCGATGGCTTCTATGCCTATCTGGTGGAACTGTCGGTAGCGACCAGTCTGCGGGCGCTCATACCTGAACATGGGACCACGGTACCATGCCTTATAGGGCTTAGGACCATGCTCTAGACCATGTTCTATATAGGCACGCACTATAGCTGCGGTGCCTTCTGGTCTTAGCGTCAGTGATCTATCACTACGATCATTAAACGTATACATCTCCTTGTTGACTATGTCTGAACTTTCACCAACAGCACGTGCAAATAATTCTGTACTCTCGAATATCGGTGTGCGTATCTCAGCATATCCAGCACCGCTAAATATGCTAATAGCCTCAGCTTCTATCTCCTGCCAAAGACTTGAATCTGGTGGCAATATGTCTTGAGTGCCTCTTGCTGCGCTAACCTTGCTCATCGTTCGGGATATTAGTATAAGCGTTCAGGGTAAAAGTTACGCTTAAAGTATCATCTTGGATACTATCCATAATGCTAGCACCGCGACCCTTAGAGAAGCGGGCATCCTGCACTGCACCGGCAGCCTTGTCGCCTTGCCTAGTGATATTAATATCACTTATATCTACGGCTTTATAGTATGTAATTATACCTTCGAAGAAATTACGGTAATCCTGAAACTTACCGCTGGAATCTATATTAATAGCGGTTTTAAGAACTTTACCCTTGGGGGCAATTTGGTTTTTCTTGCGCATTTGAGTTTTGATGCGTTTATTAATCTCTTGTCCGCCCATAGCGATAGCGACTGCTTCTCTCGGTACAAAGCTCTTAATTTCTATCATGTTATTGCGCGCTAAAGTCTCAAGATCTTTAATTAAAATACCTCGGCGAGCTGAACTTGGGATTTGGGCTTTAAGACTGCCGATCTCATTGTTTAAGTTCCCAAGCTCTTTAGTTAGAGCCTCGATATCTTCTTCGCGATACTTGGGATTGCGCATCTCTGATTTAAGATCATGGATGTCTTTTATAAACTTATTCTGCTCATTGAGTACCGGCAGAGTCCAAAAATAGCCAGTGGCCACTACGACTAGCGCCGAGGCTGCTGCGAGTATGGTTTTTTCTTTTTCTTGAAGTGCCATAAGGATATTTGCCTAGTCTTAACCTAGGCTTAACCAAGCATATATATATTGAAGCATAAAGGTGGGGAGAGGACAATGCAAGGATCATCTATAGGAGCCGAACAAAGGATACGCGAGATTGAGCTACGCTGCGAGCGTGCTTTAGGGCCAGTTATTGATCAAGATGCTCATCAAAGTCTCGCTACAGGATTACACAGGCAATTTAAAGAGCCTGATTTCAAGGCGCTGGCAGCAACTATGCAAAATCAAATGTACGCTGCTGCACTTGGTGATGATAAAGAGAAACAAGAGTCTAATATTTTTGATATGACCATGATGCAAAATATGTCGGGTGCTACTGCTGAAGAGATGCCGGCAGAAATGCAAATGCTGATGCAAGGTAGTGTTGGTTTTGATGCTAAATCTTATATCAACAAATCACAAAACTTAAAACCAATAAGTCCTTTGCCAGCTAAATCAATGATTAATGAACTGCTGCCAGGTGCTTATACTAATAAAGTTGCGGAAGCTAATTTACCAGTGGAGGGTAGAATCTCAAGTCACTATGGTGAGCGTGTTAATCCGGTAACAGGACACCAACACTTCCATAGCGGAGTTGATATTGCCGCCCCTATGGGTTCAGCGATTACTGCTCCTTGGGATGGCGAAGTGGTTTATGTCGGCAAGGTTAGTGGCTTCGGCGCTAATACTGTGGTGATGGCGCATCCAGCTACTGCTCAAGCTGATGGCAAAATAGTTTATTCTATATTCGGTCACAATCAATCAGTCAGTGTGGCTGCTGGTGATAAAGTTGCCAAAGGTACTAATTTCGCTACGGTAGGTAGTGAAGGACGTTCTACTGGTCCGCACTTACATTGGGAGACGCGTCTTGCTGAGCCGGGTTTGAGCGGCAAAGATGTTTTTAAGCATGAAGTGGCAATGACAGTGAACCCGCTGAAGTTCGTGTAACTGCAGAATTCAGCAGCTTCACCGCTCTTGCTCTATGACTATAAGTATTTTTCTCAGCTTCAGTAAGTTGAGCGATAGTTCGTAATTCAGCTAACTTGGCTTCGGTCGCACTGCGATTATAATAAAGCTGCTCGCGTAATTGACTGAATGACTGGAACTTAGTGAAAATCTCTTCTTCAGGTATCACGAGTGGATCAAAACCAAAACCCTCTTCTCCGCGCGGCTCAGCGACAGTCCAACCATACCAATAAGCTTCAACTGTTTGGATAATATTATTATCCAAATCACTCAAGATTAGACTGCAAACAAACCTACAACCACGATCGAGTAAATAATTCGGTTCTTGAAGAGCATTAATTTCAGCGGCGAGCGCCGGCAGCCCTTTCTCTCTAAGGTATCTACCAGAATAGATACCCGGTTCATCATAGAGCGCATTAATCTCAATACCACTATCATCAGCAAGACAGGTGACACCTTCAATACTAGGTTCAGCGGCTTTCATCGCTTCTATGCCAGCAAATACTTTAATCTTGGCGTTCCCTTTATAGC
>JAYVUR010000137.1:0-2338 GCA_043787715.1 Candidatus Melainabacteria bacterium | reverse complement strand
CAGTATTATTACCAATCAAGGTATTGTCCGTACCCCCACTCAAGCTCATCCCGGAACCACCACCAATAGCAACGTTATTAAAACCACCCGTGACGGCTTTTAGAGCACGCGTACCAACTGCCACATTCATTTGACCAGAAGTCAGCATATTAGCAGCTTCTCTACCAACAGCAACGTTCCCGGAACCAGAACCAGTAATAGTATTAGCAGTCGCAAAAGTCCCCATACCTATGCCCACATTCTCACCGCCAAAAATATTCTGACCAGAACCGACACCGAAATACATACTGTAATTATTCGTTGGTACATCAACTTTAACATCAGTCAAATCATTGAGAGCAAGCACTTCCTGCGCGACAGCAGTTGGGATTTTTTTAGTTGAATCAAGATTCTGAGGGTTCAAATTGGTAATTAAAGCACCATCACCCGCAAAAGATCCAGCCTTGAGCTTACCAGCAACTTCAAGCTTAGCCGTAGAATCAAAACCACCAGTAACACCAATCGTCACATTATTACTAGGGTTTAGAACTAAAGGTACATTACCCTGAGTCTGAATATAGCGATAAGTCCCGCCATTTAGCAACGACATCAGCACAACATCAGAGCTATCAACTAGATTTATAGAATTTCTGACAAATGTATCCTTATCGAGATAAATATTGCCACCACCAGCATTCTGCAATCGCAAAAGAGTATTGCTGGTAGTTTGCAATAGTCCCTTACTTCCATCATGACTCATAGATAGATAGGTCCCGCTTAATAAATTCGTACCAGTTTTTAGCCCAGTAAGGGTTCTTATCTCTCCATTATCCAAAACAGAATACTGGGCAACACTATTAGAATCCAATAGACTAAACGCCGAGGAGCCACCACCTGCTCCACGCACCTCAACTCTTGCATTAGGAGCTGATGATGGTGAGCCCCCCACAGCAAGACTTCCAGTGAAGTAATCTACCGTATTAGTAGTCTGCACAGCAACAGCCGGCAGAGCAATTAAACTTGCAGCAAACAGAATTATGAATGTTTTTCTGATTATTACCATTGCTGTTTCCTCATACCTCATTAGTTAAGTGATCTGCTGATTTCTATCCATTTAGAGCCGCTCCAGATTAATGTTAAAGTAGCTTCCTTACTAATATCTATAGATGCCGCCAAGTTAACATTGCCGGTATCCAAAATTCGCACATAGCTACCTACAGCCATAGTTGAATCTCCCTGAATTATCAAGATTTGGCCTGGATTACCGCCATTCGCAATTGTCGCCACGACCTGGGTTCCACCAGAAGGCACAACTATTACGTTAGAAGTCGAAGTAGAAGTAGAAACTGGTATCTGACCATTATTGACAATCGAGGTCGGAGTAGGCGTTGCCGGAGTCAATACCAATAGTCCATTGACTGCAGTTGGAGTACCTGGTGATCCTATCGATGTTGCCGTATTAATAGACGTGATTGGCAGCCACGAAGCAAACCCAGAACCATCAGCTGTCAACACCTTGTTAGCAGTAGCAGATGTTCTAGCTTGATTAACCAATGGAGCACCGTTTCTATCTATATAGAATTTCTCCGCACCCCCCGCTCTCAAGCTAATCAGCTTGGCACCAGTTGCTGTCGGCGCAGCACCAAGATCCATAGTGTAACCATTCATTGCACTAGCTGCTACACCTGAGGAAATTGCACCCGATTGTAAAACCAATGGCATTCCATTTATATAAGCACCATTTGGTCTAATCGAAAACAATGATCCATTTTGATTTTGAACTTCTAGAATTTTATTAGCACCAGAAATTAAACTATGAGTGTTAAATAAATAATTCGTACCGGAAGTACTGAATCCATTAAATTTGGTTCTAGCTGTTCCCGCGCTGCTCTTAATCACAAACTGGTCTGTAGCGCCAGAATTACTGGAATGTAAGATGTCTACCCTTGCAGCTGGTGAGGCTGTACCCACACCAACATTACCGGCAGAGGCAGCAATATTACCAGTCGTCGAAGTGATGTGACTAATCGCAATAATTGTAGACGAGGTGTTCATCGGCGCAGAAAGTGACAGCCCACCGAGTGTTACAAGATTTTCGCTACCAAAATTGACATCAGTTCCAGCATTATTAATAATCTTCCAATTATTAACATCTAAATCTGCAGTCAAGGGCGAAAAAGATACAGTCGGTATAGACTGCCAAATAGCATTACCGCTGCCAACCTCATAAGTCAGGACTTTACTGGCTGAACCACCCGCAACCTTAAGAGTTCCAGTATTCACAGTTGTAAAGTAACCCGTAGTTGCATTGAGCGTTGGGAACATAGCACTACCATTGGCATATACTGACGCCAACACA
>JAYVUR010000136.1:0-3334 GCA_043787715.1 Candidatus Melainabacteria bacterium | reverse complement strand
TCTTCATCAAGTATTACTTCAGCATCAATAGTGAACGGCACTATTGCTACTGTAGATTTGGCAGATAACTCAGTTACTACTAATAAAATTCTTAATGGCCGTATTTTGGCTGCTGACCTTGCTGGCAACGCAGTTACTAGCTCCTTAATTCTTAACGGCACTATTCTTGTTACAGATTTAGCTGATGGCAGCACCACTGACGCTAAAATCGTTTCAGTTAGTGCTTCTAAAATTACTGGTGTAATTAATCCAGTTAATTTACCTGCGATGTCACCATCTAGTGTAAGCTCCGCTTCTATCATAAATGGCACTATTGCAACAGTAGATTTAGCGAATAACTCAGTAACAACAGCGAAGATCCTGAATGGAACTATACTTAGCGCTGATATTGCAAGTTTAGATGCTAGTAAAATTGCTGGCACTATTAGTTCAAGTAATTTACCTGCTTTCCAGGTTGCTGGTGATATTAGTCCAGATTTAAGTGCAAACCTTGATGTTAATGGTTTTAGCTTGGTTTCTGCTGCTGGCTTAGGTATAGGCACAGGGACTCCTAGTCATCCAGTGCAAGTAATAGGCACCACAAGAGCAACTAAGTTCCTCTCAGATACTGCTTTTCAAGGTGCTAGCGCGACAATCTCTGGTACGGTATCAGCTGCTACAGTGATTAGTTCAGGTAATATTGTTGCTTTCGGTAGTATAGGTGCTAATGGTCCAGTAACAGGCTCGTCGTTTACTACTGCTGGTGCTGTTAATGCAGTTAGCGTGAGTGTAAGCGGGGGAGTCAGTGCCACAAGTTTTGTGGGTGATGGTTCTGGCTTGACTAATATTAATGGGGCTCGAGTGACTAGTCCTGTTGCAAATGCAACTACATCAGTTACTGTTTCGGCTCCTTCTCAACCGAATATTACTCGACTTGATAATGTTACAAGCATAGGTTTGACTGCTAACACGACTAGTGTTGCAGGTACTCTCAGTACTCCAACGATAGCTATGGGTAACGCTAGGTTTGAGCAAGGTAATGCTAGCCCGAATAGTGGTTTCTTGCGATTTGGTGATGGAACGGGTTGGAAATACCATATTGGTAGATACTCCGAAACAGTAGGTGGAGCTAAGAATACAGGATCTAATGGTGCTGTTATGACTATCAATTCTGGGTCTGGTAATGTTGGTATTGGAACCATTAATCCAGCAGCCAAGTTGGATGTGAAAGGTGATATCCTCGAGAGGGGTGCTCTAATCGCGCAGAATGGTACTAATCTTGCATTCTTGCCATGGAATAATTTTGCAACTACTCCGAATGGTTACATTAAGTTAGTAACTCCGATTGAATATCGTGAAGGAAATATGTTCAAGATTCAGATTAGTGGTTATCGTTATTCTGATGGTTCTGACAGCTTTGATATTCAGTGTAGTGGTTACGCATATGCTCAGACTCTTAGTAATGGTGGAGGTCTAATTAATACTAAGTGTTATACCGAAGGTACAGATTTACCTGTTGAGATTGCTTCAGAGTTGAGGGCTGGCACTAACCTGGTAGTGGTTCGTATCGGTACTCCTGCTAGTACTTGGTATTTCCCTCAAATGACAGCTGAGTATGTAGGTTGGAAGCCTAAGAGCCCTGGTGGTTTTAGCTGGGTGACTGGTGAGACAAGCCCAGTGCAGCTAGGCAATACTAATAATGTAATTATTAATGATAAAGCTGGTACGGTTGTTGCTGGTACTTTCTATGGTAACGGAACCGGTTTGAAGGGTATCCCCGCATCAAGTTTAGCTTCTAATGTAGTCTTGACTCCAATCGCGGGAACGGTTAATCGTGTGACTAAATATACATCAGCTAATAGTATTGGTGATTCAGCCATGGTTGAAGTGGCTGGTAAGGTAGGCATCAATACTTTAAACCCATTGAAGAGACTTGATGTTCTTGGTGAGGGCTGGCTCCATACTTTTAATCCGAGTGCGACGGGAGCGCAAGCACCAGCTAACTTATATTTAGGTCAGTGGATTGCTAATCCAGATACGCCGCTATATGAAGTAAGAACTCTTGATCAGCCGGCTCCGCTAGGAGTAAGTGCTCCTAATTATTTAGAGTTGCATGCAACTAGGCATAAGGGTGATTTCAGGCTTACACGTTCTAACAGTGATGCTGTTGATCGTAAGATGTTTACTATAAGTGGAGAGCAATTAAGTGCGCAAGGTAATGGGGCCTTAGCTAATTTATATAACGGCTACAATACGCCTAAGGTTCAACTTTCAGCACAAGTAGGCGTTCCTTCTTATTTCATTGCTAATGGTAGTAACCTTGGTGTTGGGGTTGCTAATCCAGCAGCTAAACTTGATGTTAAAGGCGACGGCTGGTTCCATAAGGACTCTCAACCACCATTTGCGACTAACACTGATCTCAAGCTGGGAATTTGGGGAGATCCGCGCAATGGTGAAGAAGCTTTATATAAATTTATTTCCCGTGATGATGGTGGTTGGGGTCATCTACAATTGTTGTCTACTAGATGGGGATCAGAATTTAAATTTGATCACGTTGTTGATAGGGCTGGTACTGTAGCTACTATGATGATACTTGAGGGTGCTCAAAACTATGAACCATCTTTAAGCTTATTGAATGGATTTGGAACGGATCGTAAAGTGTCTTTAGCAACTTTGGGATCATCATATTTCAATGGTGGTAGTTTGGGAATTGGTACTAAAACACCGAGCCATGCATTGCAAGTGAAGGGCACGGCTCGAGCGACTAAATTTCTCTCAGACACTGCTTTCCAGGGTGCTACCGCTAATATTGGTGGTGCTGTGACTGCTGGATCCGTGGTATCTACTGGTAACATAGTGGCTTTCGGTAGTATTGGCGCGAACGGGCCAGTGACTGGTTCATCATTCACTACAGCTAGTGGTACTGTTACAGCTCCTATAGTGACCGGTACCGTGCTTGTTAATGGCGGCATCCTCAAAGGCACTAAAGTTCTATCAAGCGGCGTGGTGAATGGTACTGCAGCGAATTTCACCGGTCCTGTTACAAGTACAGGCACCACTACTGCGAGTGATCTCTGTACCACTACTGGTAAATGTTTGGCGGCTCTTGCTACCGCAATTGAAGCGATTGCTCCAAGCCCAATGGCTACCAATATAGATTTTGTTGATTCGGGTGCTTATACTTGGACTGTCCCAGCAGGTGTTACTAGTATCACGGTTAAGACTTGGGGTGCTGGCGGCGGCGGCGGCGGCGCCGGCGGTTGGGATAATGGTCTCTCTGGTGGTAGTGGCGGTTCGGGTGCTTATAGCAGTTCTACTTTAGCTGTGGTATCGGGTGCAATTTATACGATTAATG
>JAYVUR010000135.1:0-3116 GCA_043787715.1 Candidatus Melainabacteria bacterium | reverse complement strand
TTAATTCAAGTATAGCCATACCACTATGGCCGTTAAATTCAAGACTTTTGTTCCCATATCCCTTGTTACCAAGCTTTTCCTAGCCTAGCGCTTATGCCTCTGGGGGGTGCTTTTATTTTGTAATGGCGGAGACGAAGGGACTTGAACCCTCGACCCCCTGCGTGACAGGCAGGTGCTCTAACCAACTGAGCTACGTCTCCATTGCAGAATATGCGTTCAAAACGCGTTAAAATATTAGCATGGTTCTTTCATGAGAGTAGCAAACTTTAGTTTAAGAAAGCATTTATTAGTTATTTTGGGCTTATTAATAAGTCTTTGCTTAGCTGCTAAGGCAGAGCTATATAAATTATCCATAACTAAGCTTGCTGAGGCTGAGGCTAATATTAAATTAGAAGCTTTGTCCGAAACTATTATTGATTCTGAGCTTAGTCTTGTAGGAGATGAGTTTAGTGCCATGCTGAGTCCTAGCACGGCAAGATCTATGGGTTTGCCTCGTGGCACGAGAATGCTTGGCCGTATTACTTCTCTTGATAGAGCTTGTTTAATTGATATAGATAAATTGCAATTACCTGATGGTAAACAAGTTGCGGCTAAAGCAAGCATTAGCATTTCTAATGATAAGGGTTTGCTTAGTTCTACTATTCATCACAGTGTTGAGCTTGGTGCTGCCACTCTTGTCGGTGCTGTTGATGCTATCGAGTATGGTGGCATAGCTACAGCGGTGATGACTCATGGTATTAGTGTGGGTGTTGGAGCTGGTATTGGGCTTGGTATGGGTTTGGCTGGACTCACTATTGCTAAGCCGCTACGAAACGATAGTTTTAATCTGACCAAGATGAAATTAATATCAGATTTTGAATTGCTTGAGCCCTTGCCTCTTGTTAGTGATGATCAGCTTCACCTAGCAGAGGCTTATAGATCGAAGTTGGATAAATTATCACAACATTTAGCTAGCAATGGTTCTAAAACCAATCTGGGACTGCAAGTCAAGTTGCGCGATATTGATAAATATTTTAGTGCTAGCTATGGTGAGTTTATTATTCTTGATTTTGATATCACTAATAAGACTGCTAGAACTATTTATGCCCAAGATTTAGTTCTTAGTTCTGCTAAGCATCTTAAACCAGTCTATAGCAATCCATTTATTTATAATGATGGTTTTATACCGCTTCAACCAGGCGAGCATAGATTATGCAAACTTGCATATGCTCTTGGCGACTATGATGATAGTGATAACTACGAGCTTATGCTGCTTGACTCAAACACTGATCAGGTTCTGCTGAGTTATGATCTTGAATCGTTGCGCGCATCTCATTAATTATGTCTTCCGCTTCTGCGTAGGATTCTAGTTTGCTAAGCCTAGCTCTTAATTTGGAAGCTCCTACTAACCCGCTAGTGTAATTAATAATATGTTTGCGGCTCTCTTTAGTGCCTACTTTCTCGCCACGATACTCAATAAGCATTTTGCAATGTTTAAGAGCCAGCTCTAATCGCTCATCAATACTAGGTTCAGCGATGTTTTCACCGGTTTTGATATAGTGATTTACTTGCTTTGAGAACCATGGTCTACCCATGGTACCGCGTGCAATAGCCACGCCAGCAGCTCCAGTAACTTCAAGTATCTTGCGTACATCTTCAAGGCTGCGTATGTCGCCATTAGCGAATACGGGTATCTTAACGGCTTCTACCACCTTGGTAATTTCTGCCCAGCGTGCTTGTCCTTCGTAGCGTTGAGCGCGCGTGCGTCCATGTATGGTGAGTGCTGCAACGCCAAGATCTTCGAATCTGCGTGCAAGATCTGCAGCATTGAGTGATTGGTCGCACCAGCCTAACCTAGTTTTGACTGTTACTGGGATTTTGGAATGTTTAACTAATTCGCGAACTATATCGCAAGCTAGATCTGGTTCTTTCATTAGTGCTGCACCATCCTTACCATTGACTATCTTTGGTACTGGGCAACCCATATTAATATCTATAAACTTGGCTCCGCTATCTTCAGCTATTTGTGCGGCTTTTGCCATCACATCTGGTTCATGTCCAAATATTTGTGCTCCAGTATAAGCATCACCCTCTGGTATATCCATTTTGTAGGTTTTTTCTTTTTCATACATCATAGCTTTGGAGCTAAGCATCTCGGTGGAGAGTAGTACATCTGGATCATATGAGCGGCAGAGCTCTCTGTAGACCATATCTGTGTAGCCAGCCATGGGTGGTATATAAACATAGCCGCCCAATTCTATATTGCCGATAGTAATTGGGGTTTTCATTTCAGAGCGTGGTAAATAGCCATATCAGCTTTGACAAAAGCTCTTATGTCATTTTTGATTTGTTCAATGGCTTCTATTTTGAGTGGATTATTCACGGCTAAATCGTTCTCTATGGCTTCAAAAAACTCTATTAAAGCTTCCCTGTCACAGCTTTGTAGCTTGCTTGCTAATTCCATCAATTCTAGCTTAGTTCTAGTGTTTGTAAGTGAGATTGCGTATTCATTGTATATTTCTTGAGCAGCCTCACTAAGGCTATTTAGAATTTGTTCTTCTGGATCTACGTATATTTCTTGAGCTCTACTAACTATAGTGTTTAAGACTAGTTCTCTATCTCTAGCAAAAAGTATGAATACAGTGTTACTAGGCGGCTCTTCTATTGTTTTAAGTAATTTATTTGCAGTATCAGCTTTGAAGCATGAGCTACCAGCATCTTCTATAATTACTACCCTGAAGCAGTTATCAGTTTTGGCTAGTTGTGCTTGTAAGATTTCGCAATCTTCTACTTTTATTACTGGTTTTTTACTTTCTTCTTGCGGTTTAAGGTAGAGCGGAGTGTTGGGGTGGGTAGCTGAGAGTATCCATTTACAATTAAGACAAGTTAGGCAGGGCTTGCTTTCGCTTAAACAATTAAGGTATAGGCAGAGTTCCTGGGCTATTTTATGCTTTGGCTTAGAATCTGGTCCGCTTAAGAGATAAGCCGGTGCTAAGCCAGACTTGTCGCAAAGTCTAAAAAAAGTTTTAGTTATAAGTTCTCCCCGCATTATGGCAATACACTATTGTACTATAGAGGAATACTTCGTGGGTCACCCGGAGTCACGGAGCAAAAAAGATTTATAATCTTTTTTGCGT
>JAYVUR010000134.1:0-5291 GCA_043787715.1 Candidatus Melainabacteria bacterium | reverse complement strand
TAATCAGCCAGCTTCAGTTCAGCCAGCTCAGCAAGAGTCAAATGGAACTCATAAATAAAACCAAGCACTAATCGGTTGAGCTCACGGCTATAAGGCTCGCGCACACAGCCCATACTATGCACAAAAATATCATCATGACTATAGTAATGAAAATCATCATTAGTCAGTGAGATTTTTAAATCCCAGAATGGGTTGTCATTAAGATTTAGCCAATTGACGAATTGTCTGACACTACTAGCTTTAGAAACATAACTTGTTTCTTTATAGTTAGCCTTCAATTCATCAATAAAAGCTCGAATCGAATCAGCGTCTATCTTACCGTCATATTCAGCCTCAACGAAAGCTAAAATCTTATCCACATCTCGTTTGATATTAGTAAGCGTGCCAGCAGACTTATTCTCACGCTCGCGCAGCGAGGCGATAAAATATTCTGCTAGTTCTCGATTGACGGTGTTGATCATAGGGATCCTTCGCTACGCTCAGGATAGCAGAAAGGTGACTTACGTCACGTTTCTGCGCTGTAAGCCAAGAGTCTGAAGATTAAGCTTTCATCCACCCTCAACGCTCCGACAATATCTCCTTCAGCTCATCCTGCAAACCATACTTCTCTACAAAATTCCTAATCAACGGCCGTTCCGGCTCCCAGCCTATCTTCAGCAAATGCCTAAGATGCTCTGATGGAGTGGTTTGCTTATTAAGTGTTCCCGCCTCAGCGTCTATTATTTCTTCTTCAGCCACAGTAATATTCTACTGCGCAGGGCTAGTTTTCTGCTTCGAAAGTTCCTTAAGTATAGAGGATTTACCTGAGCTACTGTCATCAATAGCATCAATTTCTTTTTTAATATCAGCCCAATAGCCACCAACATCGAAATCACGACTAGATTTCCACTCAGTCTCATCCTCGAATAAGACCTTAGCCACAAATACCTTGTAGAAGGCATCCTTGCGGTAGTGTATCGGCTTACGGAACTCAAGATCATCGCTAGCACCCGGTCTGACAGTATTAAGACTATTAACGCGTATGTCCTGCTCAGCGTATTCTTCGAACGGTAAATGACGCTCCCAAACCAACTGATAGGCAAGGACTTTCTTACCACTGTTGTTATAGAGCTTAGTTGTAAAAGCATGCTCAAGACCCTTCATCTTCAAAAGACTAGTGCCTTTATCCTTAACGTCAGCAGAGCTGATACGCAATGGTGATGACGGATCGCTAATAATATCCACTGGCACATCATCAGCAGACACTACTTCATCATCAAAAACAAAAGGATTAAACCTAGCCATCTTCTGCATCCAAGTCTCGCGCGCAAAAACTGGACTCATCATCACTATAAGAGCTAATACAGCTAAACATTTCCTCATATATTAATTCCCCGGTAAATATGCAAACTCCGTCTCACTTCCTGAATCTCCCAACTCACGCAAGTGAGGAGTTAGGAGCACAAGTAATTCGCGCTGATCCTTACTCTTGGCTCTATTCGAGAAGAAGTTACCAATCACTGGTATCTTACCTAGGATAGGGAATTGATTAGAAGAACCTGATGTCTTCTGATCATCAAAAATACCACCAATACTAATAGTCTCATGATTAGCAATCTGCACTTCAGAAGATATACGACGTCTAGTAGTAGTAGTCGGCACACCAGTCTTAGTGTCCACTTGACCATTAGCTGAGACCTCTACTTCTAGTTTCACAGTAACCATACCACCAGCACCAACAGTAGGAGTTATATCCATCGAGTTACCAGCAGTAATACGCTGTATCCTTGCTGACTGCACCACGCCAACACCACTACCAGTAGTAGGATCAGCCGCATTTAGAACTACGTTAATTTCTTTATCGAGGTTAATTTTGGCACTCTTGCCACTAGTTACAAGCAGTCTCTGACTGACCTTGATTTGTCCTACGTCATTTTTTTCTTGATACTCTGGTCTGTTTTGAAATATACTAATATCATTTTTACCGAGCTTAGTATTGAAGCCCACTAACTGCAAGGTTCCATTAGCTATACCAGAAAGATCAGGAGCTAGTGATTTGAAACTACCTATACGACCGACTTTTAGTTGGTTCTGTAATAAGTTATGACCACGACTCCAATTCTTAGACACTTCAACTAATTTCACATCAAGCTCAACTTGCGGAATAGGTTTATCAACTGTACGCAAGAATTCAAATATCTGCGTAAGCTCATCCTTAGTACCTTCTACGATGATTGCATTCTGGTTATCACTAACTTTGATATTTGCTTTAAGTTCAGTCGGTAGTAAACCACCGATGTCTTTAACTGAAATGAACTTCAACGGGAATAGTACATTCTTGCGCCCAAGAGAGAAGTTTTTATTTGCTTTACTATAGATGATAAAGGCATCATCCTTGCGCGTATACTGGAACTGACTACCAGCGAAAGATAGCTCTAGAGCTTCTACCGCAGTGACTCCACGCACCTTCATAGTAACCTTATCAGTAGGTACAGCAGTCATCACCACATCAATACCATACTTCTCGCTGATGTCTTTAATTACCGCTCCTAAACTTTCATCATCATAAGAAAGATCAGCGATACGATCATCAAGCGGGATACTAGTATCCACGTCAGTAGCACCGAATGAAGCAGTAGTCTTATTAGTCTGACCACCACGACGTTTAAGAATAGTGTAGTTATCACCATGCACAGCAAAATCAACTTCAGACGCTTCAACTAAACTAAGGAATGCTTTTGTAAACGGTTGGCTATTTACTTCAATCACCGAGATGGTATCTCTATCAGAAATAAGTCCTGATACCGTTATGCTCTTGCCTGACACACGAGCTAATGTTGCAAAAGCATCACGAATAGGAATATTACGCGCCGAAAAATTCACCAATGGATCATAAGGAATACCTTCTAGACCAGGCTTAGCTGGCGGTAATGTCGCTTCTTTCTTGGCTTTGCCGGGAGTTGGGATACCGACTATCTCGACAAGCTTCTCAATTTCAACTAAATCACCAGGATTCTTCGGATCCAGTCCTTGCAACATACTGCCATATACTTTAAATAAGTTTTTGAGTTCTTGCTCTGTATATTTATGCTTAGTATTAGCTGTAGGCTGCTCTAACTCTTGTTCTACTAATGGCTCAGATACAGCTATTTTAGCTGGTTCTGCCGTTTTACTAAGCTCACTAATAACTTCACTTGCTTTAATTGGCTCCGCTGCTGGTACGACTATCGCACTTGGCGTAGTTGCCGCAGTACTAGCAGCAGGCTCTGGTATTAAAGCTGATCTTGATGGCTCTGGTGTACTAGAAGCCTTAAAACCTTGTCCTGAGACAGTTACACTAGGAGCTGCTGCCGGAGCTACTGGAGTTGCAACAGGAGCAGTATTTGCAGCAGGTGGAACAACTACTGCTGGCTTAGCAACACTAGGGGCAGGAGCCGCGACGGCGGCAGGTGCGGGTGTAGGCTCATCTTCTTCCCAAGTAGATTCATCATCCCAATTCTCATCTTCACTCCAACTCTCATCATCAGAAGACTCTCCATCACCATTCAAGCTTGAGTCAGTTTTTTTATCTGCGGCTGCAAGAAGATTGAGATTAGATTTATTAGCAAGCGCCCCTGCTTGCAGTGCAAGACTGGCAGAGCTACTACTGAAGTTCAGCAGAATTAGCAGAAATAATATATTTACGCGTTTGAGCATAGATTGACCCTTTAGTGCGGACGGGAAATAACAGGGTATGTTCCTATCATTCCCTGATATACATACTCTATATGCAATTCCTTAACTATGCTACTAAGCTTTACGCGTCTTATGTTCAATGCGAATACGTTCAATAATATTTTTAACTTCTTCCTCAGTGGGACCACGGCTCTCACTAGCATCCTTATCATTATGCTCAACGAAAGTACCAGAGACTACCTTAAAATTAGTACCATCCCAAGGAGTTGCCGAAGGAGCTCTAAGCACTTCACCCGGATCATGATATGGATTAAAAGCAGTAAGCTTGGATCTATCAATCTCCTCAGCTAAAGCCGGTTTATCATGCGCAGAGACCAGGAATTGTTGTTTTATCTTGCGCCTATCAGTGAGCTTGCGTTTCTTCACTTTCACCACGCCAGAATCAAGAACATAATCAGGCACCTGCGAAATAATATTCATATCCAGCAGTTGTTTCTCACGTGCCTTACGAGCCTTCTCTTCTTTGGCTTTTTGTTTGGCTTCTTCGCGTGCAAGTTTCTCACGCTCTTTTTCGTTCTTAAGACGTTCACGCTCTTCTTTTTTCTTAAGGCGTTCTTGCTCGCGCTCTTGCTTCTTAGCTTCGCGTTCTTGCTCGCGCAGCTGGCGCACTGAATCTTTAGCTTGCAGTTTAGCTAGACGTTCATTGTCTTTTTCGATAAATTTACGCTGACGATCTTTCTCGCGCAAAACCGTCAACTTCTCACGTTCTTTAATTTTCTGCAATTGCTCACGCTCACGCTGTTTGAGTAGACGTTCACGATCACGTTCACGCGCTATACGCTCACGCTCACGTTGCTTAATAAGCCTCTCGCGTTCACGTTCACGTTGCAGTTGAAGCTTAAGTCGTTCTTTTTCACGCTTAATTCTCTCTTGCTCACGCTGCTTAATTAAACGTGCTCTTTCTTTAGAAATTTGTGCTTTGTTTTTAGTACTAAGTTTTTTAGGAGCTTCTTTAACTTTTAGTTTTTTGACTTTAGCGACTTTAGTGCTGGTCTTGGCTCTAGCGCTATTACGACGAGCAGCTGTCTCCCGACGGCGGGCAGAGTAGAGTCGTTTGCGCTCTAACTCGCAATCATGACAAGAGTTTGGTCTATATGAGACTTTGTTCTTGGCTGTTATTTTAACTCCGCAGATACTACAATTGACAACCATAAGTTCTATTCTAGCGAATTTAGTCCAATGGGCCAAGGCCGTGGCCACCTACAATGCTGTTAAAATTATGCTTAATTTTTAAATGCTAAATCCACATACAATCCCAAGTCTCGAATTAATCAAAGCTAAGAGCTCAGGATTGAACGAATTCAAACGCAGCAAATTCAATCAGGAACTAAGTTACATACAAGAACTGGATTCTAATACTGCTGCTGAAGAATTAAAAACTCATAGCAAAATTGCGCCGTTCATACATTTATTTTTGTTAGGCCAGCACCATGAACTTAAAGATCTATTAATTAGTGATCCGAGTTTAATTGCCTTTGGCGAGATTAAAGCTTTAAAAATACTCAATCTATTAATACTGAATGAGCCTATTCGGTTTCGAGATTTATTCCCTCTTGCTGTAGATAAGAGTGGGGTGC
>JAYVUR010000133.1:0-7059 GCA_043787715.1 Candidatus Melainabacteria bacterium | reverse complement strand
TATTATCCCAATTCTCTCCTTCCCGCTCTATAAGCTGTTTTGAGAGCGGATAGATACTTGTAAGTAAATCTGATATAGAACTTATTACTAGACTTTTGTAGATACTAAGTTCATTAACGGCACGCTTGCTTAATTTAGTTGTTTCACCTTGCCAGTAGTTTTTGATTTCGAGTTGAAGGGTCGCTAAGTCAGTGCTTTTGTCATTCTGAGCGTAGCGAAGGATAGCAGAAACGTGACTGACGTCACGTTTCTGCGCTGCCGACGGTGATGTCCGCTCTGGTAAGTTTTTAACTATCCCATAAATAATTTTCAGTTCTTCAACTAAATCACTAAACACCGGGAAATTACTATCACGCTCAAGCAAAATCGCATTAACCTTAGTGCGCTCAAGCAGATATCTTAGTAAGTCATAGACTTCAGTCTTGATGCCTTCTCCATGGGTATCTAATATTGCAATTTCTTGTCCGGTGAGTGAGGAGCGGTAGCCTTCAAGGTGCCCGGCTATATGTACTTGCACCACTTTATCTAAATCGAGTGAAGAGATAAACTTAGAGGCATCATAATTATGATTAATAGAATTGACATAGACATTATTGACATCAAGCAGCATGCCGCAGTCAGTCTCAGTAAGAATAGAATTGATAAACTCAGCTTCGCTCATCTCAGGCTCGATGATAGTCGTGTAGTAACTGGGGTTTTCAAGTAAGAAGGGTAGCTGGAAATAATCTTGCAGCCATTTAATATTGTCACTAATCACAGTGGCAGTCTCAGTGGTAAACGGTACAGGGATTAGGTCCTGAGTATAAATCCCATCGATATAGGTGCAGCTAATATGATCGGAGAACCAAGGTGGATTAATTTCATTGAAGAGACTTTTGAGCTCGCGCATTAAATTCATATCGCGCCAGCCAGCACTGCCGATACTAAGATTCACTCCGTGCGGAATTAAAGGCAGGCCGCTAGCAACTACTCGTTTGAATCTTGCTTCAAGCAGCGCGCCGCGAAGAATATAATTCTCCGGTACTAGCTCTAGCCATTCAATTAAACCACTATTCTTGGAGCTGGCATAAAACTCCAAAGTCTCATCAAGCAAATCACGTCTAAGACCTAGTCCTAGACCGAAATTTGGCAATTTGTGCTTATCGAAACTCACTAATATATAAGAATAGCAAAACGAGCCCAATTAGGGCTCGTTTAATGCTTATTAATGTTGTGGGCTTTAATTACTTCTTAGCTGCTTCGCCACATTTGTGTTCTGCTGCAGCCTTTGCTTTTTCACCTTTGCCCTTGCCTTCTTTAGCATGTGGGTGACCGCCGCATTTGCCTTCTCCGCACTTGTGCTCACCTACGGTCTTAGCTGCTGGTTTTGCTGCACCGCATTTACCTTCGCCGCACTTGCCTTCTCCGCATTTGTGCTCGCCGCCAGCTTCTGCAATGATATCCATTGGTGAAGAGATTTCATTCACTGCGATAAACACTGATGAACCAGTTGGAACTGAGAACGCTTGCGCTCCACTAGTAGCTAGACCTAAGGCTAACGCTGCTCCCATGAGCTTTTTAGAGTTTGATTTCATTTGATAATTCCTTTTATGATTGAACACTAACAGGACTAATTATAACAGTCCTTTGGTAGTGCGCAAACCATCAACGCGCTCATCCAAACTTTTAGCCACGTCAAAAGCCAGTGCAAAGGCTTTAAAGCTTCCTTCAATAAGATGGTGTGAATTTTTGCCTGTAAGCTTATGAATATGTATGCAGATGCCAGAGTTGTTGCTCAGCGCGCGCCAGAACTCTATACACAATTCAGTTTCAAAAGTATTGATACGTTCTTTTAGAACTTCAAGGTCGTAAACCAAATAAGGTCTAGTACCTAAATCGACATCACAAGTAATTAGCGCCTCATCCATGGCTACGCGCCCGGAGCCGTAGCGGCGAATACCAGCGCGGTTACCAAGAGCTTGCTTAATTGCTTGCCCCAGAGCAATACCAGTATCTTCGACACTGTGGTGGTCGTCGATCTCATGGTCGCCTATGGTTTTTACGTTAAGGTCAATAAAAGCGTGCTTCTTAAGCTGCTCGAGCATATGATCGAAGAAAGGTACTCCTGTATCTATGCTTCCTTGGCCGCTGCCATCAAGATCTATCTCGATCTCGATTTGAGTCTCTTTGGTATTGCGGACGATTTTAGCCCTGCGTCCTTCTTGTTCGGTTTTAGATACCACCATACATATTGTACCCTATTGGGGCTTTTGCCCTAGCTGAGCTCATTATGAGCCCGTAGGGCGAAGCAATCCATAGCGCTATTAGTCATGGTTAGCACCATGCAACATCTCATTGATGTAAGTAATTTCTGTATCTAGCTGTTTGATGAACTTATCCACGATAGCACTGATAGCTTTTGACTCGTTATCAGTCCGAAGATTGTTGTTGATTTTTGATGCGCTGTTGCGGGCGCTCTCGAATAGGGATTTGGCGTGACTGTAATTCGGCTGTTCAGCTTCATCCAGCTCAGTACCAGCTGATAAGTAGAATGCAAACGCCGTTACTAGATCACAGTAATCACCCAGAAGGGCATTGTCCTTGCCGTGCAAGCTACGCTCAGTGAAAAAATAATTCACAACTTCATTCGTGTTAGCAGTAGCATCAGCCCAAGAATCATTCTCTATGCTGCTGAAGTCTTTATCAAGTACTTCAAAATATTTACTGCTAGGTTTCTCGATACTTGTTGTTGCACTGATGGGACTTTGGTTACTAGCAGTTTCTGTATTCATGTATTTAGTAGTCTTAACACCGGCTTCTATATCCATAGCCTTACGTATAAGAGTGCTGGCGTTAGAATCGAGCACTGTAGTGCGCGGAAAATTCTTAATCGCTTCATTGCCATTAGCTAATAACTTTTCTGCTTTCTTGATTGCTTCAGCGTTAGGTGACTTGATGATCTTGCTATTAGGGTCTGTTTGAAAAACTAGACTCTTGTTATTCTCGATAGCCGCAGTGGCGGTTAGTACTTGCAGGCTAAGTAGCAGAACTAAAACTCTTCTAAACATAGGTTCAACTACTATTATTCCACCTAAAAACAGGCTTTAGAATGGACTGTCTTAAGTTTTTTGCTATAATTGGGCTTATGAATGCAATTAGAGGCGTGCCTACGAGGATTGAGACAGAGTTTTACCCTAATGGAGGCTCAGGGATAGTGGTTAGGTAACGAGCCACTAGTGCCCCAGGTATTGACGCCAGCGGAAGAAGAATTGAGAAGGGAACGATGCCGGATTGCAGCAGAAGATTTTTCGGATTCTGGTCATGATCTTCGTATCAATAGTGATCCCGTGTTATATCCAGGTGAATTTAATTTATCTCCTGAAGATCTTGCTGCATGCGCCTAAAAATTTACTCTGCTTGTCCCCTGGGTCATGGTCAATAATTATAGCTAAAAAAAAGCCCCGATCAGCAAAAGCTCCCGGGGGGGCTCATGGCAAGCACCATGAGGAAGTAACTAAATTATACCCCAACCCCAGTTATTTTTACTAGGGGAAGCTGTCATACTTATCTCTGATGAGCGATGTTGAACTAATGAACCCCGCCAAGCGCAAGCATCTTCTGGCGAATACTACTTGGCCTCAAGTAGAAGCCTACCTGAAGAAAGATCAGCGCATCATACTGCCTATCGGCAGTACTGAGCAGCATGGTCCAGATGGCATTATTGGTGTCGACCATATTACTGCTACTGGAATAGCTTATGCGGTTTCTGATCGCACGGGCATACTTTGTGCGCCACCACTGAATTACGGTATGGCTGTGCATCACCTCGGTTTCCCTGGTACTATGGCGCTGCGCCCGACAACATATATAAATATAGTTATAGATTTATTGCGCAGTCTTAAGAAAGCTGGTTTCAAGACTATCTATGTAATCAATGGTCACGGCGGCAATAAAGGTCCTTTCCTTAATGCCATGCAAGAATGCCTTGATGAGTTCGCTGAACTTGAAGTTCGTTTCATTAATTGGTGGGTGATGCCTAAGCTCGAGAAAGACATCATCAAAAAATATTTCGGCGACAAAGAAGGTTACCATGCGACGCCAACAGAAATATCAGTCACCATGTCGCTGATACCGGGTTCTATGACTCTGCCTGAGTCTTATAGTTGCCCGCAACAAGAAGTCACCGGCGAGAATGCTACTTGGGTAATGCCCGCTAAATTCCGCAAGCTTTATCCAGACGGAGTGATGCGCGCGGATTATAGTTTAGCTACAGCTGAAATCGGCGCTGAGGCGCTGAAAGTTGCTGTAGAAGAGATAGTGGATGTCATTGCGAGCGAAGCAATCCATTTAATGGATCACCGCGCCGCTACGTGACTATAATTCAACATCAGTCCTAGACAACTGAGTCCCCGGTCTAGGGTCATAATCACCACGATTGCCTCGTGATTCTTGGGTGACCATGATGTAGTCATAGGGTGCTAGTGAGTTGCGGGTATGGTAGCTAAGAGTGTAATTGCCTTTAGTCTTTTGTAGTTGACCAAGTGAAACCGCATAGGGAACAGTCTCTAATGTATCTATTACTAAGGTCCCAGCAATTTCAGCATCATCAAAAGAACCATCGTTATCATCTGTGCCAGAGCTGCTGCGATTGTCATCAGTGCCAGTCCCCTCATCTACCAGCCAAGCTTCGATAGTATCACCGCGGTCTATATTTGCTGCTAAATCAGCATCTATGCGATCAATACTAATGGTGACGCTGCTGTAGCTCCCAGATTTAGTGCGTGAAGTGATGGTTGATTTACCTGAGATGAGCGAACCAATAATATCTACTTTTTTGGCGGTGACCGAGCCAGCGCCAAGCGCCAGCATGCTAGTTAGTATCCAGAACTTACGCTGCATATAGTTTGATTATAGTCGCGAAAACGCCCCTAGTCTACTTAACCGATGCGCCACGCCTCAAAAATGCCGAGAGATGCAATTATGAAGCAAAAAGATATTCGCATGATTATTCGCAACCGTCTGCTTAGTGATCTTAAGAATAGACAAGAACGCCAGCAACCTAAGGCTCGCATTCAAGCTCGAATATTTATGGATTTACCTTCAGAGGATATTAGCTTTAGATTCTTTATGTTTTTGGACAGCCGGATAATCTGTTCCTAGTTGGGCGTGAATTATCGAATCGTTGTCTCGGTATTTTTTGTGCCACCACTCGGCGAATGCTTCAACCACCACCGGTTCGAATTGAGTGCCGGCATGTCTTAGTACTTCTTCAAGTCCATCTTCTGGACTGCGTGCTGGCATATAGACTCTATTAGTAGTCATAGCATCATAGGAATCAGCTACAGTGCAGATCTTAGCGATGAAGGGTATCTCAACACCAGCGATACCATGCGGGTAACCTTTACCATCGATGCGCTCGTGATGGAATAGCACTGGCTCTAAACATGGCTTGAGACAATCTACTTGACTAACTATGTTTGCTCCGAGCACCACGTGACTTTTCATGATCTTGAACTCGTCAGCACTAAGAGATGCTGGCTTGAACAAAACATCATCACGTATGCCAATTTTGCCGATGTCGTGTAATAGCGCGCCGCCTTCAAGTGCGAAGCGATCAGGCTCACTAAGTTCAAACATCGTACCTAATTCTTTTGCTATTTTATAAACTCTATAACTATGGCCACTAGTATAAGGATCCTTGATTTCTAGTGCATAAATCAGGGCCTTGGCGGCACTGTAGAACTCACTTTCAAAATGTAAATACCTTTCAAGCATCCGTCTTTATATTATTCTACGATAACCTTAAGAAAAGATTAACAGCTGCGAATCTTTATCAACGAAGTGATTTAAGATAAACCTCAAAACTTAGAGCTAGCAACTCGTAATATGGCAGAATTGAGGCTAGAATAAGCTGTAGCACGACTTAGGTTGACGTTATTATGCGCAGACTCGTTCCATTAATTCTACTTAATATATTTTTGCTGTATCTTTTGCCAGCATTTGCAGCTATCCCTGAAACGGAGCGGCTGATTAATGAAGGCATAACATATCACAATAATCGCAACTATCTTCTGGCGATCAAATCCTTTATGCAGGCTTATGATCTGGATCCTAGCAGCCCTGAGATTAAATCACATCTAAGTACAGCGCATAACAATTACGGTAAGTATCTTGCTGAGCGTACTGATGCAATTGGCGCGATGAGAGAGTTTCGCTCAGCGCTCTACTATAATCCGGAGAATCAAATCGCGCGTGCCAATCTCGAGTTCAAGCTTAAAGCTGATGGTTATTCTGTCGATGATGCGGCGAAACGCATTCGCCAAGCACGTAGTGAACGCGAGGCGGGTAATCATATTGCGGCAATAGCAGAATTAAATGAATCGAACCACATTAACCAGAGTGCTGATGCTTACATTGAGATAGGACAGATTTATAACGTGCTTTATTTGCGCAATCTTGATCACAGGGACTATGCCGATCAAGCCATATTAGCTTTTGAGAAAGCAGAAACTATAGATGCCAGTGATGTGCGCAGTTATATAGGTCGCGGTGATGTTTATATCTCACAGAATGCCATCTCTAAAGGTATTGACTTCTACGAAGCTGCTATCGCTAAAGATCCTGTCAACCCCAAAGCCCAAGCGGCTCTTATTAGTGGTTGGCTAGCTGCGATTCGCGTAGCACCGCATCTTGCTAATAACCATGTTGGTCTGGGTACTGCTTATCAAATCCAAGGTGACTTCACACAAGCTGAGCGTAGTTTCCGCAGAGCTTTGCAGATAGATCCGAATAATCAAGTCGCGCAATCCTCTCTAGATGAGCTGCATAGGAGCATGATGAAAGCGCAGACTGCAAGTATATTACAGCGCGCTGTAGAACTGCAAAAAGAAGCTCGTTACGATGAGAGTCTTAGCTACTATATCAAGGCACTAAGTATAGAACCTGATAATCCTGATATTCACTACAACATAGGTACTGTGTTTCAAGCTAAGAACGACGTGCAGCGTGCTGAGCGTGCTTATACTAAGACTCTTGAACTTAAGCCTGATCATGCTGAAGCTAAGCAAGCTCTTAGTATGG
>JAYVUR010000132.1:0-5428 GCA_043787715.1 Candidatus Melainabacteria bacterium | reverse complement strand
GACTTCGGGGCTAAAGTCCTCATACTAGTCACTTCGGTCTAGTTGAGGACTTTCTTTAATGGAAATGTATTAAATTCAAAACATTAGGTAGAATTACTTATATGCGCATAATTGCTATTCTGCTATCACTAACCATACTTAATGCCAGCGCTGCCTTATTCAAGAAGAAAAACACTAGCCCTGAAATTATTCATGAGACCTACCTCAGTGAATTCACCCATATCGAGAAACTCTATGGTTCTAATTCGAACCAATATCCCCTGAGAGCGGATTTGATTATTCCGGCGATAGGTGACTCATTCCAGCTTATGGTGCATTACGACGAACTCACTGATATGGCAATCAAAGACATAATATGGATAAGTGGTAGAAGCTCCAAACCTATCAGCCCACTTAGCACCGAAAGCAGTATCAATAGCCAAATAGAAAAACTAGTCAACAGATCTAATCCTGGTTTAGCTTACGATAGAATGCAGACTGGCAAGCATGTTATTACCAAGACCTACTATTTTAAAAAATCTAAGGTCTTCCCATCTAAGAGAGCAGAGCCACAAAAAATCAAAATTACTTGGATCAATAACGCTGTAATCTATGTGCCAATTGAGAATCTCTATCTAGGCAAGTCTGAGCCAAGTGCTACGCCCAAGGCGCGTCCAACGATAATGACTAAGGTACCCAATCCTAGAGACAGTCACGGACGTATGGCAGCAGCAGCTCCAGAGATAGAGAACGAGCAGGTTAGACAAGAAAAACAAAACGAATACGAAATGCTAGAAATCGAGTCTACTTTAAGACAAATGAAACAACAAGAGCCTAGCGAAGAGGGCGTACCAGCACTTCCTGAGTTTTAATCTAAGTTTAGAAACTTTGGTAAACGTGCGAAATTAAATCCCGTCTCAGTAGTCTTAGACTGAATATTAGGATTAGGACGCTTAATGGCTTTTGATTGTTGAAACTCAGAGTTTTGATTATAGTTAGGGTAATAACGCTTCACAATATCATCATAGCTAGGAATTTCCTGAGCTTTAGCTTCTACACTACTAGACTTTATTGACTTAAGCTGTTTAGCCAGATCTTTTTGATCTATACGCGCAAGCTTAAAATCTCCATCTAATTCCTTATAGATCTCATGAAGTTTAGTAAATTCTGTTCTAATCCCAGCTAATTCTTTACGCTGACTATCTATAACTTCACGAAGTTCAAGTACATGCTCGCCAAGAAGCTTAATGGTCTCAACCGCTGTACTTAAATTATTTTCGTTATTCTTGTTATTACTCATTATCTATAGAGGGCTACAATACTATTGTTCGCTTAGATGGCTTGGCTTTAACTCAACCATTCGGGGGATTAGATAAGACTCCTGTACGCTAGAATCATCAAGGTGAGCAACCTCAAGCAAGTAGACCCCGAAATAGCCAAACTCATAGAATCTGAGAAACGCAGGCAAGAAGAGAATATAGAACTTATCGCCAGTGAGAACTTCACCAGCCCAGCGATTATGGAAGCGGCTGGTAGCTGCCTCACTAATAAATACGCTGAGGGTTATCCAGCCAAGCGCTACTACAGTGGCTGCGAGTATCACGATGAAATCGAGAACCTAGCAATAGAGAGGCTCAAAGAATTATTCGGCGCTAAATACGCTAATGTGCAACCGCACTCTGGTGCTAATGCGAACTTGGCGGCTTTTATGGCGCTGCTTAACCCCGGTGATAAGTATCTTGGCATGAGCCTTAAAGAAGGCGGACACCTAACCCACGGCTCGCCTGTAAACTACTCGGGCAAATGGTTTCAAGTTGAAAGCTACGGAGTTAATGAGCAGGGCAATATAGACTACGATGCCCTCGAGAAGCAGGCTCTAGCGGTGAAGCCCAAGCTAATTCTTGCTGGCGCTTCAGCTTATCCGCGCACTATTGATTTTCCTAGATTCAGAGCTATTGCTGATAAAGTTAGCGCCCTACTTATGGTAGATATGGCTCATATCGCAGGGCTAGTGGCTGCTGGCGTGCACCCGAGCCCGCTACCTTATGCTGATATAGTTACTTCAACTACCCACAAGACACTTAGAGGTCCAAGAGGCGGAGTGATACTCACTAACTCTGAAGAAATCGCCAAGAAGGTTAATTCAGCCGTGTTCCCGGGAACTCAAGGCGGTCCACTGATGCATATTATTGCCGCTAAAGCTGTCTGCTTCAAAGAAGCACTATCACCTGAATTCAAAGCCTACCAGCAGCAGGTAGCAGCCAACGCTAAATTACTGGCTGAAACCCTTATCTCTAAAGGTATTGATCTAGTGTCAGGCGGCACCGACAATCACCTTATGCTAGTTGATTTGCGCAAGCTTGGTCTTACCGGCAAAGATGCAGCCAATGTACTTGATGAGTGCCGAATCACTGTCAACAAGAATGGTGTACCCAATGATCCGCAGAGCCCCTTCGTTACTAGTGGTATTCGCATCGGCACTCCAGCCATCACCACTAGAGGCTTCAAACAGGCTGAGATACTGCGATTAGCTGATCTCATCGCTAGTATTCTTCATGAGATGGCAGCGAATAATTCACAAATCACAGCAGAAACTAAAACCAAAGTTCTTAAAGAAGTTAGCAGCCTTAATACCGCTCACCCGCTGTATCCTGAGCTGAAAAGCTGTTCAAGCAAATAGCAGTCAAAAACGAATTTATGGCTAAGAGCAAGAAAAAATATTGCCAAAGCCGCATGATTGTGGAACAATTAATCTGGATATACATCTTGGATAATTAAGAACTGATTAAGAATGACAGCAGAATATTTAATAGTAGAGGGCGGAAGAAAATTACATGGCGAAATAGAGATTTCTGGTGCCAAAAATTCGGCCCTTAAACAAATCGCTGCCGCTATCATGCTATCTAATGGAGTAACCGTTCTGCGCAAAGTGCCGAAGCTTGCTGATATAGATTGCATGCTTGAGATAATCCAACTGCTTGGTGGTAACACCAAAGTAGTGGAAGAGAATTCCGAAACTCTTACACTTTATATAGACTGCAAAGATTTATCTAGTGATTTTGTGCCTTTTAGCCTAGCTGGCAAATTACGCGCCAGTTTTATTTGCCTAGGTGCACTTGTCGGTCGTTTTAAGCATGCCAAGATCGCATATCCTGGTGGCTGTAATATTGGTGCGCGCAAGGTAGACCTGCATCTCAAGGGTCTTAAAGCTCTTGGCTGTAAAATTACCGAGGATCAAGGTTATATCACCGCTAAAGCGGATAAGCTAATCGGCACTAAGATTTATTTAGATGTACCTAGTAATGGTGCTACCGAAAATATTATGCTCGCTGCTGCAGTTGCCGAAGGTGAGACCATTATCGAAAATGCTGCTCGCGATCCAGAGATTATTGATCTCGCCAACTTCCTAAATAAGATGGGCTGCGATATACGCGGTGCTGGTTCTGGCAATATCCAAATCATCGGCAAGCCAGTCAAGGAGCTGCATTCACTTGACCATACTACTATCCCTGATCGTATCGAAGCTGCCACTTATATGATCGCGGGTCTAGTAACTCGCGGCAAAGTTACCGTTAATCATGTGCTCGAAGAAGATTTACAATCACTCTTAAGTAAGATCGAAGAGATCGGTGCGAATGTCACAATCAAGGGTTCTGGCATTATGCAAGATGGTCATGAACTCGTTAACATCACAGTCGACTCCAAAGGTAAGCGCCTTAAAGCTGCTGATGTAACCACGGTATGGTATCCAGGCTTCTCTACAGATATTCAGCCAGTGTTCGCGGCTCTACTTGCCACCTGCGAAGGCACAAGTATCGTTACTGAGAATATTTACGATTCACGCTTCTCATATTGTGAAGAACTGAATCGCATGGGTGCTGCTATTGATGTAAGCGGTAGAGCCGCTGTAATTAAAGGTGTCAAGCAGCTAACTGGTGCGAACCTAGATGGTAAAGATTTAAGAGCAGCTGCAGCTCTAGTAGTAGCAGCCCTAGCAGCTAAAGGCAAGAGTGAAGTTAGAGGTCTTATACACCTAGATAGAGGTTACGAGCATCTCGAGCGTAAATTCACCAGCCTCGGTGCCAAGATTAAGCGCGTTAGGCCGCTGGATGAAATGATGGCAGTGCGCGATACTGTAAATGTCTAACCCGTCATCCTGAGCGAAGCGAAGGATCCCTATGCTATCTACGCAACAATGAAGCAACCACCCGGTTCATCTGATCAGCTACATTCTGAATATGCGATAGTACCGTCCGTCCATCGTCACCACCTTGAGTATAAAAATTAGCTTTTAGTTCGCGAGCTATGCGCTCTTCTTCAGTCATAGCAAACTTTTCAGCTATATCTTCAGCCTCAAAATTCTCATCATCTAGCTTGGATAATCCAAGGGCTTTAAGCATACGCGAGACCCAGCTCGACATAGTAAGCGTTGCAATATTAGCAGCGTTGCGCAGAAACTCAGTCGCTGATTTAGTAGCATCACGCGGCATTTGGCTGGCGCGCTGCATAGCATCACCCAGCATTCTTAGTCCATTTGCAATATTAGTTATAGTCTCGCGCAATCCAGCTGGTAACGCATTTGATGCCGCCGCTGCTGCTGCTGCTTGCTGCGGTGCATTAGCTTGATTAGCTTCAAAAGCCTTAATCACAGCTTGATACATCGCACGCATCTGATCATTAATCAGACTCATACTATAAAGTACGAATTGGGTCGGTGATTTCATAGCGGCAGAACCGCCGCCACCACCGCCCGCTAGCTTACGCTTAAACTCTTCTTCTGCCGCCATGCGCGCAAGATCTATAGGGCTTGGGCCCTCATAGCGTCCGACTACCGCCCGCGCTTGCAAGGGCGCTGGGTTATTCGGGTTAGTGGAACTAATGGCTGGACTAGACATAGTAAACTCGCAGTGCTAATTAAAACACTAGAAAAAGGTTCTGAACAAGCCAAAACCCTGATATTTTCCCACCAATGCTACAATTATAACACAATGCTTAAGAGGGTTTCAGCCCATTTGTGGAATATTATTATCACCCCCGTCTTATCTTATGAACGAATTTAATCTAAATCCAATTCCTCATAACCCAATTAGCAAAGTCACAAATGACCGTAATCCTAAACGCGAGCAGAAGAAAGAAGAAGAGAAGAAAAAAGACAAGGATAATAAAGATAGTTTTGCTAGTCAAGTAGAAGCTCAAGAAGAGCAGCAAAAAAAAGTAGAGGGTGAAGTTGGTACTGATAGTTTTAGTGTCGGTAGCGATACAGCTAAGCCCGGTTACACCATGGATTGGGTGAAGATTAATAACCTTAAAAATAATAGCAAAAACGAGACCTAAGTCTCGTTTTTGCGCTCTCAACCACGAGTGCACAAGTTAAAGTGCTACACCGCCCGCGAGAATAATTTATGCCCCGCATCCTTATGCAGGTAATTATCGAAGCATGAAGCGATAT
>JAYVUR010000131.1:0-14570 GCA_043787715.1 Candidatus Melainabacteria bacterium | reverse complement strand
AAGCTTTGGACATGCCTTCCGGCCTACTAGCGCGTGCTGGTGGTTTGGCGCCTCCTCGACGCAGCTCCGCTATCTCCTTCTCACCACTTGTGACAAGGTTTCTAGTGAACTTCCCGAGATTATCTGCGATAAAGTCAGGTTCACCATAAGTGAGCATATTTGCAAAATGTTCACGCTGATCAATATTAGCTATCCGCGGTAGCCAAGTCTTAAGCGCATCTACAGCAGCTTTTATGATAGAGTCACCAGCAAGTTTGTTAGGGAAGAAGATACGTGAAATAAAATTTTGCATTTTATTTCTGCGATCATGAATAATTTTCAGCAATGACTCACACGCTTCAACAGCATAAGTAGTGGGACCGTAAGGCATATTAGCAAGTCCACCGAATCGTTCAAGCTCCTTGACTTTCGCTTCGGTAGTGGAACCGAAACCGAATACAAACTTCACAAAAGCCCAAACATAATGCAACGGATTTAAAGAGACAGTAAAAGTTCTACGTAAACGCACAACTTCATCAGCAAACTCTCTGGTGTCCAGAGTATTTTCATCTGTTTTTTTAGCACCTGCCATATGCAATTCACGTAGCTTATCGACAAAACTAACCATGGTGTCAATACCAGTCTGAGCTCCGGGGAATAGTCGGGTTAATACCTCGCGAATACCAGTTTTCGCAGCAGGATTCAGCATGGCCTTAAAAGCCTGCATAATATTAGATGTGACGCCACCTACAGCCATAGCTGAACTACGAGCCCCTAGCTCGTATTAACATATTAGCAGGTCGCTCCACCCACATTCCGCAAATTCAAGTTATTTGAGGTAGATTTCATGTAAAAACGGCATAATCCCTTGATAACGGCTAGGTCTAAGGTTGCTCAGCTTATGCGAGCCAGCCACTAAGATACGCGGGGAAATTAAGAAGATAACAGGGTTCTCGGCATATATTATCTCCTGAAATTGCGAATAGCTTTGTTTGCGCTTATTCATATCGAGAGTGCGCACGCCTTGCGAGAACAGCGCATCTATCTCCGCTTCCCAAGGACGAATCTTACTAGTCACTTCACCGCGCTGATCAAACATGTGCAAGCGTCCATCACTGCGCCAAACATTAGCACCACCATTAGGTTCACTAGAACCGGTGAGTCCTATTAATCCCATCTCATAATTCTTACCAGCACTAATACGCGCAACCAGATTATTAAACTCAAGAGTTTTAACATAGAGACTAATACCGATCTCTTGAAGATTCGCCGCAATAATACTTGCCATCATCTCACGCTCATGATTAGCAGCATTAGTAATGAGACTGAATTCAACTTTGTGCCCATTAGAATCATAAAGTGTATGCTGGCGCAGCTTAAATCCCGCTTGAGCAAGGAGTTTGCGTGCATACTGAAGATCACGCTTATGGCTCAGCTTAGTATTAATAAATGGTGACTGCAATGACTCTGCTGTAAATAGTGGAGCAGCTAAGCCCTGAAAAACATTCGCCACCATACTATCTCTATCGATAGCATAACTAATAGCTGTGCGAAACTCTCTAGTATTAAACCAAGTCCGCTGCGGCTCAGCAAGACTAGGGCTCATATTAAACCAAATAAAATTAGTACCACTACTTGGACCAAGATCATAGAGTGTGAATTTATATTTCTTCTCAAGGCTTTTAATTAGCGCGGCATTATTGGGGCTAACTTTAAGTTCATAGGACTCAGCAGCAAGGAACTTAAAAGTATCAGCACCATCATCTTGCACATAACTAAAAACCACTTTATCTACATAAGGCAGTCGCTGATTAGATTTGTTCACTATATAGTAATTAGGATTGCGCGCAAGTTCTATGCGCTCACCACTCTTAAGTCTAAGTAGCTTAAAAGCACCACTAGTCACCATCTTAGTCGGGGTAGTATCTACAGAGAAATATTGATTAAAGGCTGCTTGCTGCTCAGCGAGCGTACCTGCGTTACGGCGCTTAAAATACGCTTCGATATCATGCTTAGGTGCTATCGCAATACTAAGGTTCTTGAGAAAAGGTGCGAAGACTACAGGAGTCTCGAATTCTATAGTGTAATCATCGATCTTAGTTACACGCGGGAATTTGCCATCAACCAAGAGTATATCCTTAAGTGAAGACTGCGCGACACCATCACGAATAAGAGTGTTCCAAGTATAGATCACATCATCAGCTGTGATAGGCTTGCCATCAGTCCATGTTAAACCACGGCGCATAGTAACTATAATCGTCTTGCCGCCATTAGAGACGCTATAGGATTTAGCTAACCTCGGCAGAGGCTCGTCAGTATCTGGATCACGAGTAAAAAGCCCCTCAAATAAAATATCAGCATAAAAACTACTAGTAGCGTCATTAGCAATCCAAGAATTAAAAGTCTTAGGATCTTGTCCAGTATGAGTGAGACGCAGCACGCCACCGAAATGACCTTGGGCTGCGTCACTGACTAGATAGTCAGTGCTGGCGGCTTGCAGCGGCAAACACAAAGTCATTGCAAGTAGCAGCGCACTAGCCTTCTTTACTAGCAAGACAAGTAAACTCCGCCACTACCATAATGATATTTAGGTACATCAGCGATGGCACACTTGCGATCATAAAATAATTAGCATGCAAAAGCACCGCTGCCCAAGTAGCCATGCGCATCGGGAAGCCAAAAAAGAATGCTAGCGATATAAACATCTCAAGATGCTTAACTAACCAAGCGAAGATATAAGCGTTAGGAATAATTATAGTGTGGAAAATCTTAGCGTAAGGATTATGTCCGTGCATGATGATATCGTCACGCAAAGTTAGAAAATATTCTTGCGCCGCCGCACCGAAATTCGGATCGAAGAATTTAGGATATGCGTTCAAGAAAAATATCAGCGATATCACCCAGCGCATAATAAATATCCAAGCGAGGGCTTTTGGTGCTACTTTTTCGTCGGCCATAGTTACATTCTACTATCGAATCTAGGGTCAATCACCGGATAACTAAGCTCCAATAACGTGTTTATTATCAAGAGTATCAGCGCAAAAACCATCACCACACCAGAAACCAAAAAATAATCTCGATTAATAAAAGCGGTAACAAAATATTTACCCATACCCGGCAAAGCGTAGACATGCTCAACCACGAAGCTTCCGGTAATAAGCATCGCGGCTAAGGGACCCACCACCGTAAGTATTGGCAAGAGACTATTACGCAAACCATGTTTAAGAACTACAGCAAGAGGACTTAAACCCTTGGCTAAGGCCGTGCGAATATAATCCTGCGCCAGCGTCTCCATCAGAGCCGAGCGAGTGATGCGAGTGATATAAGCAGTGGGTGCAAGCGCGAGAGTCAGCACCGGCAATATATAGTACTCAGGTCCTTCTGCTAGCGCGACTGGCAATAAGCCTAGTTGCAAACCAAAAACCGTAATCAAAACAGCAGCGCTAACAAAACTAGGCAGTGACATAGTAAGCGTCGCGAAGTTCAGTGCCATAGAACCTAGTAAGGCTCGAGGATAGAGAGCAGCTATTAATCCAAGAGTGATACCCAAAACCACACTAAGCAACAGTGCAAAAAATCCCAATGCAAGAGAGACTGGCAAAGCATCAGCAATAATTTCAGTCACTCCGCGGCTAGTGTATTTGAGACTTGGACCCAAATCACCATGCACTACTCCTTGAATATATTTAAGATACTGATGCATTAATGGTTGATCAAGACCATATTGTTTTTCAAGATTAGCTTTGATTTCTGGAGCTAGTGCTCTATCCTGATCGAAGGGGCTGCCCGGCAGCACACGCAACAGAAAGAAGCTGGCGCTCACGGTGATGAACAGAGTTATTAGAAGTGTTATTAATTTTTGGATTAAGATTTTCACGTCATTGCGAGCCGCTGTAGGCGGCGCGGCAATCCATTAAGCTTGCGCTTCAGGACCAGTCAGCGCGACTTCCTTATACTGGCGACCATTGTAATAACCACAAGCGTTGCAAATATTGTGCGCTTTGTGCATTTCGCCACAATTTTTGCAGGCAACTATAGTAGGCAGAGCGCCTTTCCAATTGGCCCTGCGTATTGCTTGGCGGTGATGACTATGGTTCTTCTTAGGTACTGGCATGGTTTTAAGCCTTAATGTCCTAGCTGGACAGTAGCAAATTGTAACAAAAGCACCAATAAGCAAGGTCAAAAGCAAATATTTAAATAATAAAGCCTTTCTTAAGATAAGAATGTTGGGACTGAAGAATCTCTAAGATAAATAACTAGCTATGCAAGACCCAATAAAACGATATACCGACAGCTGCTTATTCGGTTACCATTTTGCGCACCAAGCAGCCTCTCACTATGGTCATACAAACTGCTACTCACCTCAACCAATATTTAGATAAAGCTTGTGATGAGGATCGCTTACATAATAGAGTCGTAATGCAACATGGTTTTACCATTGCTTTGGCTCAAAGTAAATTTGGTTCTCCTCCATCAGATGATGTAATAGAGAAATTTCTTGATGATGAACTTGCCCCTATCAAAACCAAAGTAGTATTGGCAACAGCTAAAAGCAATCTAAAACATGCATGCAAACTGGCACATACTAAGTATAAATCAGTAAAACTTTTGGTCGCAGATGCTCAAGATGAAGCGTTAGTAGCAAAATGCCTCAAAAAAACTGGGTTTGAAAATAGAACCAGATTTATTATTTTTGAAAACAGCAAACAATCAAGTCCTCCCAACACTCAAACTCAAGCTGCAACTCTTGATGAGAATGGTCAAATCCGCGGAGCATTACATGTGAGCAAGAATCTTAGTAATGATGAACTCTGCAAGCATCTAGATCGCGTATTAAAATCATACCCAAAGCCTCAAACGGCTCTCTACAAGGTAATGTAGATGGGACCTTAAGCGGAGCTGCCTAATTAAACATTTAATGCGCTACAATTATCCAGACTATGACTTTAATGGCAAGGTCTGTTCAGGACAAGACCGCTGAGAAGCAAGAAATATTCGACAAAGTTCGAGCGCTGGCTAAAAGCAAGAATGCCGTTATACTCACGCATATTTATCAGCGCCTTGAAGTGCAGCGTGTGGCTGACTTCGTCGGCGACTCCTTGATGCTCTCTAAGAGTGCAGCAGAGACTGAGGCGGATATTATTGCGTTTTGTGGTGTGCATTTTATGGCGGAGACAGCTAAGCTGCTTAGCCCGCAGAAGAAAGTTCTATTGCCTGATATTCAATCTGGCTGTCCGATGGCAGATATGATTAACGTCGATGATTTGCGTCTCTTCAAAGCCACTCATGCAGGCGCGCCGGTGGTCTGTTATATCAACAGTTCAGCAGCAGTGAAAGCCGAATCGGATATTTGCTGCACCAGCACTAATGCTGTTGATATTGTTCGTTCACTAGATGCTAAGGAAGTAATATTCGTGCCAGACAAGGGTCTTGGCGAGTGGGTGCAAGAACAAATACCTGAGAAGAAGTTACATATATATGATGGCTTCTGTCCTACTCACTGGCAGATTACTGCAGCTGAAGTGGAGAAGCAGCGTGAAGTCTATCCAGATGCTGTGATTATCGCTCACCCTGAATGTGATCCAGAAGTCTGGCGCAAAGCGGATTTCGTCGGCAGTACTTCACAGATTTATAAATTCGTTGATGAGCATCCTGAGAAGCGCTTCGTGATTCTTTCTGAGCAGGGTCTAGTCGCGCGCATGCAGGCTGATATGCCAGAGAAGATTATCAGCACGGTATTCCCCTTGCCACTCTGCCCGAATATGAAATATCACAACCTTGAAAATCTATATGATGCTATAGATCAAGAGTTTACTGAGATTCATATTCCGGAAGCTATCGCAGCTCCCGCCCGCGCAACTATAGAGCGGATGATGGAGATAAGTAATCGCAAGAAGATTTGGGCTGGGCCTAGCAAAAAGGTGACTTAATGTCACGTTTTTGCACTCTCGACCACAAGTGCAGAATCTAAGCTTTGCTACACAGGGATCCTTCGCTTCGCTCAGGATGACGCTGGTAATATTCATGAAATCGTTTTAAAAACTGCTGCTTCTTCCCCGATAGCGCCCACTCTGGTGCAATCAATTCACCATGAGGCCCTTCACCCATCACTCGCTGCACCACCCAATGCTTAGGTAAGCGCGAGAGGAATTCAGCAAGTAGTTCTATATATTCTTGCTCAGTGAATACGGTGATATCACCATTAAGGTAGTCGATCTCTAGCGGCGTGCCTTTGAAGATACAAAGCTGGTGGATTTTGATGTCGTCTATATCAAGCTCGCTGAGCCGCTCTGCGGTCGTGAGCATCATCTCAGGCGTCTCGCCGGGCAGACCCAATATCACATGAGTGCATATCCTTATATGCGGATTATTAAGTGCGCGCACTCGCTTAACAGCATCGACGAACTCAGCATAACTATGTGCGCGATTAATTCGTTCTTGAGTAATATCATGCGAAGTCTGCACGCCGATATCTAACCAAATCTCCAAGGGCTCAGCTTCGTAATCACTCGCTCTATCACGCGCTGCGATAAGAGCTTCATCACCAGCAGCAAGCTCTGCACGCAGCATGCTTAGATACTGAGGTAGGCGACTAGCAGAGAATTTGCGCCTGCGCCCAGCATAAGTATCAATTAGCTGCAAAACATCATCAGGTAAACAATCTGGCCGGGTGCCAATCGCCAGCACGCGCACGCAAGGATGATCTATCGCTTGATCATAAAGACGTTTAAGTTCATCCACCGCCGCATAAGTATTAGAAAAAGATTGGAAGTAAGCAATAAATTTAGTCAGGTCGAAGCGACGGCTCTGGTCGCTAATGCCTTGGCTTAGTTGAGCAGCGATAGTGTCAGTCGCAGATTGAGCTAGTGAGCTTGAGCCCTCATCAGTACAGAAAGTACAACCACCAATAGCCCTCACCCCATCACGATTAGGACAAGTGAAGCCCCCTTCAAGAGTGACGCGTTGCACCGGACCGCCAAAATGCTGTCTCAGATAGCTATTCAGGGTATTATACGGGGCTTGCAGAAGGATAAGATTGTATCATTCTTGACAGGAATAGGCGGGTTATGTTAAACTTGACGTAGTGGTAAGTTTTTCTCATATTAGCTTCATTAACGAAAACCAATTCCTATTAAGACCCAAAACCTTGGAAGCAGGCTTTGATATTAGCTCTGAAGCTAAAGGACATTTACAAAGTCATCTTAAGACTCTTACTGGAAATAGCGCTACGGGAAATACGACCGACTTAGAGCCCATTCCTAACAATTATCTAGCAAAATCTTTATTTCATAATGAAGCATCTTTGACCAACCCTGAGGGTAGCGAAACGGATCCAGATCTACGAGAACAGGCGAAGATGTTTGTCTACACAGTAGCACAAAATCAAATCTATCAGCTAGTTGGTGCTCTTGAAGACCTAATTAAAACAACCATAATAAAAATTAGCCATAAAAATCTAGTACAAAAAAATGGACTTTATACTTTCGAATTGCACGCACCAATTGGATCTAAGCTGCATAGATTAACGGACGGGCAAAGTTTACGAAAAGTGGTAGTAAGTGTTGACGACAAGCGTGATAATACAACAACAGAAGAAGATGAAAAAAGTAAGATCACTATCAAAGAAACCTATCTTGATGACTACTGCGACGGTAAGCCAGATACTACCCGTCACTCACATTTACACGTCAATCAAAACAATGGAAAGCGAAGCTTTGACTGTAGTTTTGAAAGTTCAACAAAGCCTTCTAATCCCGGCACCCCTCGAAACAGAGGAGGAGTACGAATTATCATTGAAGAACGTGATCACAACCTAAACGCAGTTTCAATAAATCGAGTGTATGGCTCTTTGCCAATAGCAAAACCTCCAGAAATTACTTAATTGCTACAATGAGTAGCCATGCCCCACCCCATAGTCTTAGCTGTAACCGGAGCCAGCGGCGCTGTTTATGGACTTAGCTTATTAGAGTTCCTGTTAGGCACAGGGCATCAAGTTGAATTAGTTTATTCTGATAATGCTAAATTGGTTGCCTATCATGAATTGGGTTTGGATTTTCGCGACACTAACAAGCAGGAGTTTAAGACTATGCTCTGCGAAATTTTGCGTCAACGCATGGGGATTGCCACGGCGACTTCGTCGCCTCGCAATAGCAAGAACGACCCCGACGGGTCGTTCTTGCGCTCTCAACACGAGTGCAACACCCAAGCGCAAACCAACTACGAAGACAACCTACATATCTGGGACCACACAGATGTGGCAGCAAGTATTTCAAGCGGTTCTTATAAAACTCAAGGCATGATCATCGCACCAGCAAGCATGGGTACTATAGCTAATATCGCTGCCGGCACTAGCAATAATCTTGTTGCCCGCGCTGCTGATGTCATCATCAAAGAGAGACGCAAACTTGTCTTAGTAGCCCGCGAGACTCCACTGAGCACTATTCATCTGCGCAATATGCTTACGCTTAGTGAGCTTGGCGCAATAGTGCTGCCCGCTGCGCCCGGTTTCTACCAGCACCCTAAGACTATAGATGATCAAGTGAATTTTATTATTGGTAAGACTTTGGATGCATTCGGTATTGACCACGAGTTGTTCGTGCGTTGGACTAAGCTTGAGAGTCATAGCAAAAACGAGCCATCTGGCTCGTTTTTGCGCTCTTAACCACGAGTGCAAAAACTTAAATGTCACGTACTGGATTGCTTCGTCGTGCCTACGGCACTCCTCGCAATGACGGCGCGCACTATAATAGTGATATGCAAGAACTATCCGAGTTCCTCACCAAAATCAACCAAGAACTTAGAAGCACAAATCTATTTCGCAATATAGAAGATAAAGTGATTGCTGCTGATGAATTGTGTTTCAGCGGTAATGATTATTTGGGTTTAGCAGCTGAGCATTATAGTAACGCAGCCACCATGAGTTACGGCAGCACTGGATCACGCTTGACTACTGGCACTCATCAGATACATCTTGACCTTGAAGCCTTAATCGCACGCTGGAAAAAAACTGAAGCGGCGATATTATTCAGCAGCGGCTATATGGCGAATCTTGGTGCTATTAGCGTCTTGCTCGATTCACGCGATATAGTCTATGTCGATGAAGTAGCGCACTCTTGTATTTATGATGGCATCAGATTAAGCAAGGCGCGCAAACAAATTTTCAGACACAATGATACTGAGCACCTGGAACAGCAGCTTGCTAAGTCACGCCCAGATGGTGTCAAGGCACTAATCATCACTGATTCGGTATTCAGCATGGATGGTGATAAGGCGCCGCTAATCAAGATGGCTCAATTAGCCAAGCAATATCAAGCCAGTCTCTATGTCGATGAAGCTCACGGAGCTGGAGTGCTCGGCAAGCATGGCGCCGGACTAGTAGAAGAACTCGAACTGAGTGATGTCGAAATTCAAATGGGTAGTTTTTCTAAGGCTCTTGGGCTTGAAGGCGGCTATATAGCTGGTTCTCAAGAACTTATTAGTTATCTGCGCAATAAAGCTAGAACCTTCATCTACAGCACTGCTGCAGCTCCCATCGTTATCGCTGAAGCTCATGCACGCATCACTAAACTTATTAATGGCGAGCTTGATGAACGTCGCCAAAAACTCAAGGATAATATTAGTTATTTTCGCAAATGCTTAGCTGAAATTGGCTACACTCTCTACAATCAAGCTAACCCTGCAGCAGAAAGCGACAGTGGGCTTAAAGCCTACAACGATAATACTGCTATCTTCGCTGTATTTGTCGGCGATATAGATGCCACTCTTACTAGTGCTGCAAAATTACGCCAGCATAAGATCTTCGTCACCGCCATACGTCCGCCTACAGTCAAGCAAGCGCGCTTGCGTATTTCTATGAGTGCCAGACATAGTCAAGAGCAGATCGATAAACTACTTAGGCTTATTTAAGACTATATTTGCTTGCAAACTCTATAGTTCTATCACAAGCCGAAATTAGCTCAGGAGCTTTAGCTAAAACCTCTTTAATAATTGCGATATACTCAGCCTCTTCATACTCGTGAACAATCTTATTGCGCATTGCTCTTATATCTCTATAAGAATATGAATCTGAAATCAGAGCTTTTTTCTCGGCAAAATTTAATACATCAATCACTGACTCTGGTTCCACTAATTCTATTTCACTGATCAACCTGAATACTTTTTTAACCAGAAAATCACTCAAGCGAGCAAAACGCGAAACCAAAGCCTCACAAGTATCTAAATTATCTTCGGATAAAGAACTAAGATTGAGTGCGAGAACTTTGCTATAAGTTTTTGCAAATCTTTTTGCTGCTTGCTCCAATAGCGGAATCTCATGCTGTAAAAGTTCTATTAATTTCACTGAACCGCTATCATTCATAATTTAATACTTTTGCTATATGCTAGTTCGATAAACGGACTGCTCTCTAAGCTATCCGTAAAGATGATATCAAGTTTCTGTTCTCCAATTTGATCTAGGATTTTCTCCTTAATTGCACGTTGAAGACTAGCCTCGATTATTTTTTTAGTATGTACCAATAGGTCTATATCACCTCCACGCTTAGAATCATCTACCCTTGAACCGAACAAGTAAACCTGAGCTTTTGGCAAAAAGCTCTTGATATTTGATTTTATAGCTTCAATCTCAAAAGCTTTTAGTCGCATATATAGCTATATTATCTCAAAAAGCATTATTATTAGTAGCCAAAGGGGACAATCTTATGAGCAAAAAAATATTTGTAGATCTAGAAACCACCGGCATCAGTCCGGTTAAAGACAGAGTAGTTCAAGTCGCTGTAATCAATATAGATGGCAGTGAGTTCTCATCACTAATTAATCCTGAGCGAGTAATTCCTGATGAAGCCGCGGCTATTCACGGTATCAGCAATGCCATGGTCAAGGACGCACCTAAGTTCGGTGAAGTAGCCGAGAGGCTGCGCGATATGCTAAATGCAGCAGATCATTTCGTTGCTTATAATGGTGTTTTTGATTTTCAGTTTCTGCAAGCGGAGTTGCATAAAACTATTGGCTTCGATTTAGATGAGCGCAAATACATTTTCGTAGATCCTTACCGTATTTTCAAGACTATGTTCCCGCAGAATCTTGCCAATGCTTACCGCTTCTACACTGGTAACGAATTGGTTAATGCGCACAATGCCATAGTGGATATTAGAGCGACGCGTGAGATACTCGACAAGCAAGAACAAATGTACCCCGAATTTTTCAGTCATGGTTACGCTCATGTCGCGCGCGAAACTATTGGCAACACTTCTTTGCTTGGTAAATGGTTTGAAATCAAAGACGAGCAAGGAGTATATTTCAAGCAAGGCAAACACAAGGGCGAGAAAGTCTCACTAGGGCACGACGGCTATCTTAAGTGGATTAATAACCTAGACGATATAACCATTTCTGAGAAACGCTTTATTAATGAGATCCTTTCGCAATTACATAGCCCTCAGGTTAAGAACTCTTAATCTAAAACCCGGGGAAACCCCTAATAATGGCTTAACCATGGCCTTTTATTTAAAAATATTTAGTTTTACAACTATCAATCCCTACTCTAAGCAAACCTTATATAGCTACAAGAGAGGGACGAAAATATTATGCTTCAAGTAAAAGAAATCGAAAACAAATTCATCTTCAAAAAAATCGTTAGCGATGTTAGCTATATTAGCGATGCTGAAGGTCAGGTTCTTGGTTTTAACAGACAAGCTAATGGTAATAATGTGATTTTCACTAAGGACCTTGAAGGTATTGAAGTTGCTATCGAGCATTGTCCAGATGGCACTAAGATTTTCCACATGGAGAAAGACTCCAAAGGTCTTCCTGCTATGCACGAGTTCAAACCAGATGGTACTGAGTATATTTATCTGTTCGACTCTACTAAGATTCTAGAAAAAGTTGTGGAGCTCAAAACCAATGGCGATAAGCTTACTTATTGGTTCTCCAAGAACGGCGATGAAATCACTCAAGAACAAAGACAAAAAGGTGGCATACTTTTCAAGATGCGCACTACCTTTGCTGAAGCATTAGTTTGGCTACACTCTGATGGTGAAGTAGAAAGCCATGGTCACCCTAAAGTTATAGAACATCTTCAACGCGTTTTCGGACAGTACCTTGATGGTGTTGCACTCATCTAATACTTACTGGTTGCTCTATCTATATCTCTTTGTTGAGCTTTCTTCTTAAGAGTTTCACGTTTATCATGCTGCTTCTTGCCTTCAGCGAGACTTAAATTCACCTTAGCGTGATTAGCTTTGAAAAAGACCTTAGTAGCAACTAGAGTTTTATTAGTAGTAGCCAGCTCAAATTCGATTTTATCTATTTCAGCACGATTTAATAAAAGTTTTTTGGCACGCATCGGATCATGCTTAGTAATGCCGTGAGAATATTCTGCAATCTGACAGTTGAAGAGCCAAGCTTCACCGTCAATGATTTTGGCATAACAAGCCTTAAGCTGCACTTGCCCCAACCGCAGTGATTTCACTTCAGTGCCCTGTAAGACGATTCCAGCAATTATCTCTTTGCCTAGATGATAATCATGTCTAGCTTTACGGTTTTGGGCGACAGTCGCCTTACCGCTCTTGGTTTCAGCGGCGCGCTTGGCTTTAAGGTTTTTTTGTTGTTTGGCGCGGCCCATGAGTTCAATTATAGTCTGCCAATAAAATATCAAATCAAACGATGCCTTTCTGCTTTGCGCACGCGGCGCGCCCCCAGCCCCGAGCGTAGCAAAAACGTGACGTTGGTCACGTTTTTGCGCTGCAGACGTGAGTGCATTAACCAAAGAGCGAACCCAGCATAAAATAGGTTGGCTGGGTTGGCAGCCGCGCCACTTACTGGTTCAGGTGGCAAGAGGACTGAGTCCGCGGTATGATATTTCTATATGACAGACACAGTCAAATTCAAAGTCAAGCGCAAAGACAGCCCCGAATCTTCATCATATTTCGATGAATTCGAAGTGCCACTTGAGCCAAGTATGAATGTCATCTCCTTATTGATGGCAACGCGTGCTTACCCTGAGACTACTGCCGGCAAAGCTACTACTCCAGTTTGCTTCGAATCGAGTTGTCTTGAAGAAGTTTGCGGCGCTTGCACTATGGTTATCAACGGTAAAGTCAGACAAGCTTGCACAGCATTAGTAGATAAGCTGGAGCAGCCAATCAAGCTTGAGCCGATGTCTAAATTCCCAGTCAAGCGCGATCTTGTCGTAGATAGATCAGTGATGTTCGAGAATCTCAAGAAGGTCAAAGCTTGGATATCAGTAGATGGTATCTATGATATGGGCGAAGGTCCTACCGTAATGCCTAGTATCCAAGAAGAAAGCTATATACTAAGCCGCTGCATGACTTGCGGTTGCTGCCTTGAAGTCTGCCCGCAATGGACCTATGACAATAGCTTCATCGGCGCACAAGCAATATCACAAGCAGTACTATTCAATGGCCACCCCAATGGTCGCAGCGATAGAGCTGATAGGACTCAAGCGCTAATTGATAATGGGCTTAACGATTGTGGTAACGCACAAGAATGCGTCAAAGCCTGCCCTAAAGAAATCCCTCTTACTGAGAGCATCGCAAAAGCGAATCGTGAAGCGACTATTCATTCGATTACTAGTTTCTTAAATGTCTAAGGCACTATTATTCTTAGCTCCTTGGGCTATAGCTTTTAGTTTATTTTTCTTAGGTCCTATAGCTGCTAGTCTTTGGCTATCATTCACTAACTATGATGGGCTCAACCCCGCTCAATATCTAGGTCTTAATAACTACCAAGAAATGCTTAGATACGATCCAATGTTCTGGAGTTCACTAAAAGTTACTCTCAGCTATGCAATAGTCGCTCTGCCACTCGGTACTATTTTTGCAATACTTGTCGCTATCGCTCTTAATCAGAACATTCTAGGTAAGGGGGCTTATCGCACTTTAATATATCTGCCTACTATTATTCCTATAGTCGCTTCAAGTGTAGTTTGGTCTTGGGTGTTTAAGGCTGATGAGACTGGACTTATCAATAATCTATTTAGTCCAGTTTATAAGTTGCTTGGCATGCCAGCTCCAATGTGGCTTGCTGACCCGCATTGGGCTTTACCAGCTCTTATCATCATGAGCTTCTGGTCACTAGGCAATCCCATCATCATCTACCTAGCTGGTCTGCAAAACATTCCTGATTCACTCTACGAGGCTGCAGAAATAGACGGTGCTAATGATTGGACTAAGCTATGGCACATCACTCTACCGCTACTGTCGCCAACTATTTTTTTCAATCTCACCGTCGGGCTTATTCAAGTCTTCCAATATTTCGTGCCAGCTTATGTGATGACCTCTGGTGGACCACAAGGCGCAACTATGTTCTATTCACTTTATGCATACCAAACTGCTTTCGATGATTTTAGAATGGGCTATGCTTCTGCACTAGCTTGGGTATTATTCCTGATCGTCATGCTTGCGACCTGGCTTAGCTTCAGGGTTTCGCGGGATTTGGTGCATTATAGTTAGGTGGAAGGTACCGGAGTTTACTAATGCCAGAAGTTACGCACTTGACATTAAGTAATTCTCACCTTAAGGTGGCCACAATTTTCTAATCTTTACGTCTATGGATACATGTATCATCCACCAAAATGC
>JAYVUR010000130.1:0-3613 GCA_043787715.1 Candidatus Melainabacteria bacterium | reverse complement strand
GCTTTTATCATCTTCACCTTGAGCTGAATCTATATGTTTAATTATCTCTTCATTAGTAAATAGCCAATTAAGCGAACGACCCGTTGCACGGCTCTGCTCTCTTACTTCTGCAAAACAAGAAGTATCTTCTTTGAATCTACTATCTTTCTCTAACAGTCTTCTTTGTTCAAAAATACTTTCACCAACTAAACGCTCCATCAACCTATTAGCTAATTTTTGTGCTGCTGTAGTTACTTCTTCGCCTAATGCCTTACAATTCTCCGTCACCCAAGTATTGACTCTCCTCAACACTTCATTAGTTCTCTTTAATCTAATAATAGGAATAATTGTTTCTTGCTTAGCTTCAGCCTGATGAATCTTGGCTTTCATTATAGAATCAGCACGCCTAAACCTCCTATTAGCTAAGGCTGTTATAGATTGATGCCGTCCCACCTTGGCAGCTGGGACTACCGCCTTACAGACAAGCGCATCAATCTCATTAAGCTTCTTGCGAGCATTGTCTAAAACTACATCTGGACTTGTTCTTAGTCGGCAATTCACTGTTTATGTTAATACTAACTCTTTCAGCATATTATTAGGGCTAAATTATCCTTAAAGCACGGAACATCCCCCCAAGATAAGCCGTCCACATAACTATGTCAGCCAGAATAATATGTATTATCTTATCATTGGCTCTGGGGCTAGGGCAAGCCGCCTACGCTGAAGAAGCCAAACAGGGTGCACCAGCACCAATAAGAGCGGTGGCTGCTATAGTTGGGCTACCATTCGGAGCCATAACAGGCATGCTAACAGGAGCGATAAGCGGAGCTGCTGATAATGTCACCATGATAATGAATCCCATGCATCCGACTTCATCCACCTTAATCATGAAGCCCCTGCATATTATCCTGGGTAGTGTAACTGGCGCTATTAAGGGTCTAGGCTCTGGAGCTAGTAAAGGTGCTAAAACCGGCTGGAACCTGGGCAAATGAAGCCGCATTGGGGATTCTTCGCTGCGCTCAGAATGACAGCTAAATAAATTATAAACATTTTAAGCTTTTCTTAAAGATTTCCTGCTATTATGATCCCCTGGTCAAGCGCGGTACAGATTGGGCACAAGCTGTACCGCATTTTTTACATATTCATTGCAGCCTTACGATTAGCTTTTTTGTCTAGGACTTTTTTGCGCAGGCGAACAGTCTCTGGAGTAATCTCAACCAGTTCATCGTCGTTAATATAAACCAGCGCTTCTTCAAGTCCAACGCGACGCGGTACTTTCAGAACTATAGTGGCATCAGAGCCAGCGGCACGCATATTAGTTAGCGCTTTTTCTTTAGTAAGATTCAATTCTATATCCTGAGGACGATTCGCTTCACCGACGACCATACCTTTATAAACCTTGGTGCCGGGATCAACAAAAAATATTCCACGATCACTAAACTGCTCAAGCGCATAAGTAGTAGTCACGCCCTGTTCAAGATTCACCAGCGCACCTGGTCTTAATTGACCGATCTCACCAGAGTAAGGACGATACTCTCTAAACGAGTGACTCATAATTCCTGAACCCTTAGTCATACGCACAAAATCACTGCCAAAACCAATCAAGCCACGGGTCGGAATAACATAGCGCAGCATAGTACGCCCAGACTTAGAATCCATAGCAGTCATCTCTCCACGACGGCGGTTCAAGGCATCTATGCATGAACCAGAAAACTCTTCTTCCATATCAAGCACTAAATCTTCAAAAGGTTCTGATTTAACACCATTAACCTGACGAATAATTACCTTGGGCTTAGAGACTTGCAGCTCATAACCTTCACGGCGCATATTCTCAAGTAGAATACCTAAGTGTAATTCACCGCGCCCAGCGACATTAAACATATCCGTACGATCTGTCTCTTCTACCTTGAGAGCCACGTTGGTTTCTAGTTCCTTCATCAGACGATCACGCACTTGACGTGAAGTGACATACTTACCTTCAAGCCCAGCGAAAGGACTATCATTGACCGAGAACACCATCTCTAGAGTCGGCTCGTCAACTAGGATAGACGGTAGCGCTTCTGTGAGGGATTGATCACAAACAGTATCGCCAATATTACCTTCTTGAATACCAGCAAGCATCACTATCATACCGGCTTTGGCTTCTAGCACTTCTACCTTCTCTAAACCCTCGTAGCCATAAATACGAGCGATTTTCTTTTTGATAATTTCGCCATTAATTTTAATTAGATTAATAGGATCATTGACTTTAATACTGCCATTAAGCACACGACCAACTAGCATCCTACCCATATACTCATTAGCATCTAAACTAACAGTCTGGAATAAGAATGGTTTAGCAGCATCGCCACTAGGTGCTGGTATCTCAGCGATAACAGTTCTTAGAATAGTATCTATGCATTTCTCATTCTTAGCGATAGCCTCAAGAGCCGCTTCTAAACTGAGTTTGGAGACACCATTAACACCAGAAGCGAATATAATCGGGAACTCGATCTGGTTATCATCAGCACCAAGATCTATGAATAGAGAATAAATCTCATCTATCACTCTATCGATTTCAGCATTAGCTTTATCAACCTTATTAATCACCACAATCGGCTTAAGACCTTTTTCGAAGGCTTTACCAAGCACGAACCTTGTCTGCGGCATAGTACCTTCAAAAGCATCCACTAAGAGAAGACAGCCTTGCACCATACCAAGCACACGCTCCACCTCACCACCAAAATCAGAGTGACCCGGAGTATCAACAATATTAATGCGATAATCTTGATACTGGATAGAAGTATTCTTACTAAGAATAGTGATGCCGCGCTCGCGTTCAAGCGGGTTGCTATCCATAACGCAAGTACCATAGTCCTTGTGCTGGTTAAAACAGCCAGTCTGCTCAAGAATAGTATCGAGCAGTGTAGTCTTGCCATGGTCAACGTGAGCGATGATGGCTATATTACGAATTTTGCTTATGTCGTGCATCCTGACCTAGTCTAGCAGGGATTGTATAAGTACCGGACCCTTGAATCTATTTCTTTTAGGATTAAATCATAAACTGTAGCTGGATAAGTTTGCTGTAGATCATCTCTGAGTTCTTTAGCCTTAATTTTGACTTTATAAGCCAGCTCTTTTGTTTTTTCAAAAATAAATGTTGGTTTCACACCTAATTCTTCAGCAAATCTCTGCCAGTTGGACGGTCTGATTTTACGATAATTATATTCTTTACCAAGCCTCATAGACATCTTGTCATCGAGATTGGGATAAATTGACGTTGATAACAAGTCGTAGCAAGGAGATAGCCTAGAACCATATAACTTAAAGTCTCTAATGTCATAGAGTAAAGAGAAATTTTTTGCATGCGCATCGTTGTTGCCAATTAAAAAATTGTAAGTTATCAAATCAAGTAACCTTAAGCTATCTGAAGGTGGCTGAGAAGAAGCTTCTGAAATTAATTTAAAGCAATCCGAATAACTAGGACCTCCTTCTTTTTCATACTTATTCTTAGCTAAAACTCCCAAAGCCTGAGAGAGATCTTCTTGATGCAACCTAAGTGTTTGATTATGAATATGACTTCTATCGTATCTTTCGATTACCAAATAATAAATTCCTTTGATTTCTCTCAACTGTATTTTTGGAACCTCAAATC
>JAYVUR010000129.1:0-2946 GCA_043787715.1 Candidatus Melainabacteria bacterium | reverse complement strand
CAAGGACTTCATGCCCTAGAAGCCTGCCAAAAGCTATTTCTCGGCAATCTAGCCTTTGCTTAGGGCTGAGTAGTCACTTAACCTCCCCTTAACCCAGATAATGTATTAACTCCTTATAACCCCAAGGAGTCATTATGCCTATCAATAATCTAAGCGCAACGCAACTTAAAAAACAAAGCGATATTACGGCCTTTGTTACTGGACTTGAAACAGATCTAAAAACTGGCGGAACAATTAGTCAAGCAGAAATAACCGTGCTAAGCACTATTGGACTAGCAGGCACTAGAGCGCAACAAGCTACTACTTTGATCAGCGATTTAACCGAAATGAAGAATAATATCAACACCTATTATGATACAAGGGGCAGCCAAATCAAAACATACGATCTTAATCATAACGGCAATAATAACGATGACGTTCAAGCTCTAGCTTTAATCCTCAGCACGCGCACAGCAGCTTCACCTAAAGTTGTAGACAATTCTAAACAAATTGCAGATGCAGAGAAAAAAATTGCAGACGCACAAGCGGCTCTAGCCAAAATACCAGAAGACTCTATTGATCGCAAAATACTTAGAGACAAAACTAGATTAGAATTACAAATTAAACGCTATGACGCACGAGTAGTTATACTCGGCGGATTGTCGCTAGCACACAGAGCCATCAAAAAGGATCTGGAAAAAGCTGGTGTTGATTCAGCTACACTAACTAGTTTTGATAAACTAGCAAAAACAAAAGTATCCGATGACGTTCTCAAGACTTTCAGCAAAGCAGCTATCAATCCAAGATCTTTTGATGATGGCATGATATTGCAAGATATTAAAGGTGGCTTCAACAAACTAGTCACCACCGGCGCCAGCAAAGAACTAATCGAAGCCTACTCTAATATAGTCAATAATGGTGTAGATGGCGTGGCTGGACTAGAAACAGGTTCACAACACTATATGACCAGATCAGTATTCTTAATGATGGCGACATCGGATCAAGGTGAAAGTCCTAATCTACGCAAAAATCTTCAAACTTCAACCTTAGTTGCAATGACTAAGCTAGATGATGATGCAACCAAAGGTACCTTCAATACCAGCACCGGCAAATGGGTAGGTAGACCAATAGCTTATGAGTCAATAGGACCCACTATGAATGACGGTATCGGCACACTACTCACTAATAACCCTAATATCACCGACGCTAAAGTCATGGACTACATCAAATGGGTGTACCAAAATCCGAATCTAACTAGAGCTGAATATACCAACAAAGCTTTTGAAATTAGAATGCGTCCAGACCTAGTGATAGACTAGTAGTGCTTGGCTAAATTACTTCGTTACTGGAATCGTTATAAAGAAAAACTGGCTTCACAGAAGTTAACAGTTGCACTAATACTATTACTTGTAGTTTTTACCATTGTAGGTACTATCTATCAAGTCGAGTATGGGCTCTATGCGGCGCAGAAGAAGTTCTTCAATGCACCATTTATATTCTTATGGTTTATACCATTACCTAGCGTGCAGCTAGTACTCTGGGCATTATTCATCAACCTAGTCGCTGGCTTAGAGACCCGCATACGCTGGAAGAAAGTCAATCTGGGATTATTCCTTATACACTGGGGCTTGCTCTTACTACTGATTAGTGGTTTTTATTCGCTGTATTTTAGTCATGAATCATTTATCGAGTTGCGCGAGAACGAAACCACCAATAGAAGTTCAGATTATTATAACTGGCAACTATTACTAATCAATGAAGATAGCGGTAGTAAGCAAAACTGGTCGTTAAGAAGCATTAATGCTGGGCGAAACTATAAATCCAAACAAGGCTTAGAGTTCACGGTGGAGGATGTTTTTGAGAACTCGAGAATATTTGACACACCGTTCGCAGGGCGCATACTCAAAAAACTTGAGGTCTCAAAAGATGCTGAACAGAACATACCAAGCTTAATAATCTCGGTTAATAATGAAGTCTTAGAAGATAAGCAAGTACGCAAAATCCAGAAACAAGAATTACAGCTTCATGGTGATGGCTTACATACTGGTAATGTCGGCTATAAGGGTGGGAACTATATTTTCACACTTATGCGCAAAAAATATACTCTGCCCTTCTCCCTAGAACTGCTAGATATCAATCGTAATCTTTATCCAGGCACCGAAATTGCGAAGAGTTATAAGAGTGATGTGATACTGCATGATCGCAGTGGTATCAAACGCAAACTGCGGATCTCCATGAACAAACCACTAAGATATTGGCAGTACACAGTCTATCAAACTTCCTATGGCAGAGATGAAGAAGGAGGCGAATTCTCAGTGTTTGCAGTAGTGGAGAATCACGGACGCCTGCTACCTTATATCGCTAGTTTGATAATGGCTTTTGGTATATTCTTGCATTTCAGCTCCGCATTCTTAGTATTTTTAAGAGCAAGAACTATTGCAGCTTTATTAATAGCTCTAAGCATAAGTATCAGCGCTGCGCGCGCAGAAGAGATCGCGAGTACAGAAACTACAGCCATTAGCGTAGTAAGCGAAGTGGTTCCAGAGATCACAAGTCCAGCAGCCGAAGTCCCAACCGAGACTCCAACCAGCAACCCAGAAGCAGTGACAGCAGAACCTATTCAAGAAACTCAAACCACCACAGTAGCTGAACCTAGTCCGATAGTGGAAGTTGTTAAAGCGAAAGTCACAGAAGAAACAAAAGCCACAATAAAGGAAGAGCCTGCAAAAGCAGAACTAATCCCAACCATTAAAGCCCAGAAAAAATCAGGTTTTAGTATTTTAGCTAATAAGATCGGTTCTATATTTAAAAAACCATCGAAACAACTCAAATCCGAAGCCCTAGAGATGGAAGCGCAATTAAGTTTGGTTGATAAAGTTACCGAGCTGGGCGTCAAAAAATCTAAGACAAATACCACATCAAAAGTTAATACCAAACTGGTTATCAAGCCAATAAATACTGCAAAAG
>JAYVUR010000128.1:0-3006 GCA_043787715.1 Candidatus Melainabacteria bacterium | reverse complement strand
TATGCTCATTATTAATATCCTTCTTGCTAAGTATGATTACTCCTACTAGTACTACTAGGAGTAATACCGAAATTAATTCAAAAGGCGCGATGTAATTATTTAGCATCTCAAAGCCAATCCTAGTGGTGTACTCGGAGGAGAAGCTCGCGATCATATTCTCATGTGCTTTAGCACCAGTTAGATGTTCGATAAGCAACCAGTTCTGATTGCGAATAATAGTGTAGAGCAAATAAAACAGACCAGCCGATGTCACCAGCGCCATAGCTCTTCTTAGTTGTATCGCTGAGCCTTCGACACTTTCTGTATCAGGCATTTCGGTTGCACCATCGCGCAAAGAGCAGAGCATCACTGCAAAAACTATTACTAGTACTATCCCAACTGCATATATAAGTATTTGAGATACCGCGACGAAATTGGCATAGAGCAAGAAGTATATCCCAGCAATCGCACAAAAACTGCCGATAAGCGTAAAGCCCGCCCTCACTAGATTGGGATTTAATATCATCCCTAGCGCGCAAATAATCGCTGTCGCTGCAAGTACATAGAACGATATATAGGATATGCTGCCGAGGAATTCCATCTCCTTGATTTTAGGGTGGATTCGCTGGATTGGCAAGTCTTTTGGATATAACCAAAAGATTCTTGATTTTTGGAGAAGTTTTGGATATAGCCAAAAGTCTTAACTGTAAACTAGGGGATACTTTTCTAGGTTTTTGAGGCTATCTAGCTCTAGATCTACATCTAGATTGGGCCAATGTAGATGGAACCCATGTAAGAGCTTTACATTATTTATTTCTGCAACTGTTGCATTCTTAAACCATGGAAATTTGTTATAGGGCAAGAAATATTCATGCTGGATAGCTAAAAGCCAGATGCCATGGGGAGATATGTTTAATACTTCGGCTTTATTTACAGTAGGGCTCACATCTTTAATTATACCTATAGTCGTGCTTTACTAGATGTTTACTTATCTGTGGCATAATTTGCTGGTAACAGGTGAACTTAAGGCAGCTAGCCGAATCTCGCATAGTCCTAGACCCCGATGTCTGCGAGGGTAAGGCGCGTATTAGGGGCACTAAGGTTACTGTTGCCGATATACTGCTAAGCAAAGCTGAGGGGCTGACTGAGCAAGAGATATTGCGCACTCACCGAGGAGTCAGAGCTGAGGATGTTAAAGCCGCATTGGCTTATTCATATTGTGTAGCTGATGGTATCAAGCTTAAGCTTGGTTCTGGTGCTGGCTCAGAGTTCACCCATCTTGATAATTCGATTAGTAGCACTGATAAAACTCATAAAGCCTTCACTGAGCAGCTAGAGATGCAAGCAGCACTGCAAGCTGAACTAACTAAGACTAAGGTTGCTGAAATTCAAGAAGAGAAAGCACGCAAAGCTGCTCCCAAGCAGCTAGCTCCTGATCATCACGACTTCGAGTTCGAGATTAGTCTAACTCCGCTTGAGTCTATTCATGTCTTCAATAGCTCTGATAAATACGAGCAGCCCCTTGACCTTAAGTCTGATGTTTATGTTTTTGAATCCCGTAGTGATGCTAAAGATTGGCTTACCTATTCTAATGTTGAGAGTTCAGAACTCGATTCTAAACTTAGGCGCAGAGTGAAACTTAGTTATGAAGTTAATGGTGAGCTGCGCGAAGGTGTTTTCGATGGTTATTTGACTAAGGATAGGCTGCATAAGATCTTTATTCAGCGTCATGAAGATGGTAAGACTGCTGGGCGGGTTTTATGATATTTTTGCTATTTTGTGCTATCAGAAAGTTACCATATGGCCGGAATGCTCTAGATGTACTTAAGCTGGATTTATACACTTTTCGTATATAATACCCGTATTTTTTATACATTGCCTGTATATAATGTCGATTTAAGGGTATAATTGCCCTATGCATAGAGATATTGATTTATTTCTTGATAATTGGCGGCTTGAAGTCGCGCCTGTACCAATTTTGTTGCGCGGAGCTAGGCAGGTTGGTAAATCTTATACAGCTAGTAGTTTTGCCACCAGGTCATTTAAATCTTTTGTAGAGTTGAATTTCGAATTAGAACCTCAGCTTATTGGTGTTTTTGCTGACTCTCTTGAACCGGCTGAGATTATTAGTAAAATCACTGCGATTAAGAACTGTGATATTAAGGTCGGTGAAACTTTGGTGTTTTTCGATGAAGTGCAGCTTTGTCCAAGAGCTATTTTGGCTATGCGTTATTTCTATGAACGTATGCCTGGTTTGCATCTTATAGCTGCTGGCTCTCTGCTTGATTTCTTGCTCTGTTCTGGTGAGATTAGTATACCTGTTGGTCGAATTCAATATTTATTTATGAAGCCAATGTCGTTTTATGAGTTCTTGGCTGTAAGGCATGAGAAGTTGCTTGATGTTTTGCGTAAGACTTCAATTATTGCTGGGCTTGATGAGATTTTCCATAGCAAATTGATTAATTATCTACGTGAATATTTCATCGTTGGCGGTATGCCTAAAGCTGTCCAGGCTTTTATTGATTCTTCGCTAGTCTTGGAGGCTATGAAAGTTCTGGATCGTATTAATCTAAATTATCGTGATGATTTTTCAAAGTATGCTTCAGATAGCAAAGAAAAGTATCTTGATATGGTCTTTATGTCCGGAGTTAAACAAATTGGTGAAAAATTTAAATATAGTAGGGTTGATGCGAGCATAGCATCAAGAGAGCTTAAGCATGCGCTGAATTTATTGATTAAAGCTGGTGTGCTTCATCAAATTAAGCGTGCAACTGGTTCTGGCTTGCCTTTTGAAGCAGGCGCTTCTGATACTAATTTCAAGGTCTCTTTTGTTGATATTGGTATCGCACAGCGTTTACTTGGTGTGGGTGATGGTCTTGCTCAAGAAATTATTCTTAGTGATGATCTTAACTCTGTCGCTGCTGGCAAGCTTGCGGAGCAATTCGTCGCTCAAGAGTTAATAGCTACTGTAGCTAGCACCCAAATGCCTAAGCTTTATTATTGGGAGCGCAGCACTAAAACGGGCGC
>JAYVUR010000127.1:0-7777 GCA_043787715.1 Candidatus Melainabacteria bacterium | reverse complement strand
CTTTTGCAGTTGACGGATATGACCTTCAAGTCAGCTTCAAGATTAATAGTAACAGTACTAGCAATGAGAATAAGCAGCCCTTATGTTAATAAGAGGCTTGACTTTCAATCTAGCTAGAGAGTTTAGAATGATTATTGTCTTAGGAGATACAAAAAGGAAGAATCTATGAAAAAACTCATACTCGCAACAATGTTGATTTCTGGTTTAGCCGCTACTGTTATGACGGTGCAAGCTAAAGAGCATAGCTGCACTCATTGCAAAAAATGTCTTTGCAGTCCTTGCAAATGTAGTAAATAAAGGATTCATACAAGGAGGAAGAATAGTTTCTCTTCCTCCTTTCTCTTTTTTTTATTATGCTAAAAAATTTCAAAATTTATTTCTGTCTTCTTTGTTTAGCGCTGTTATGCCAGCCTATCGCAGCGAAAGAAGCTTTGACAGAAGCTAAGGCTATTCAAATCGCTTTAACCAAAAATCCAGACTTGCAAGTAGTCTTTAAAGAACTTGGTATTGCACAAGCTGATTTAAAACAAGCAGGACTATTAGAAAATCCGATTGTTGGTGGTGATTTTGCGTTTTATAGCCTACAGGATTCTTTTAAACCCTCAGTGTCAGCCCAAAAGAATATTACTGATTTAATTCTAAGAAACTTTAAAGTCAAGGTTGCGAAAGAGAAAATAGATCAAACTAGAAGCGAAATTGAATTCGCTGTTGCGAGCTTGATTTTTGAAGTTAGAGAACATTATTACAATTTTGTTGCCACCAAACAAACTTATGATTTGTATCAAAAAGTTCTCTCTGCTGCTGAGATCGAGTCCGAATTTGCCATAGAACAGAAGAAGGTTGGCAATATTAATGATAAAGAGCTTAGTAATCATCAAATAGAGTTTATTCGCGAGAAAAAAGAACTTGCTGAAATTGAGAAAGATTACAAGCTGGCAAGACTAGCATTTATCCGAGTTTTAGGGCTTAAAGAAGAAGATTTTAATTATGACGAGAATCTGACTCTTAATGACTTGCCCTCTAGCGAAATTCAAGAATCGGAATTAGAGAACTTAGCATTGAGTAATAGAGCAGATTTACTTGCTCAAAAACAAGAATTAAAAGTTTTTGAAAAATCTATTAAATTAGCTAGGTGGTCAAGCCTTCCTCCAATTTATATTGGAGCAGAGTTCCATCAAGAGCCTGATGGTTCTGCTTGGGCTCCAATTATTCAAACTCAACTACCCATATTTAATCGCAATCAAGGAGAAAGACAAAAGAGTGCAGTTTTACTAGAACAAAGCCAAAGCAAGCTAGAGGCTAAGTTTTTAGATATTAAAACACAAGTCAAGATCGCATATGCAAGCCTCTCTACGCATCGAAAAATTGTTGATTCTTCAAAGACTCTTTTGGAGCAGAATTTGAAGGCACTTGGATTTACTGAGCTTAAATATAATTACATGCTTGCAGATATATATGATTTATTGGAAGTTAAGACCTCAGCTCTCAAAGCAGAAATTTCAAATATTGAAGCTTTGAAAAATTATTGGATAAGCAGAGCTGACTTAGAAAAAACTATTGGAATGGGCTTACTGGAGGAGCAAAATGAAACACCTAAAACTTTATAATCTGATTTTTTTATTACTTCTAATTTCAAATTTACCTGCTGAAGCTAAAGACAGTGCCTATACGCCAGTGATTACACCAAATGGCACTACCATGCCATGGACTATGGAAGATGGCTATAAAGTATTTAGGATAGAAGTTAATGAATGTGAGCATGAAATATCTCCAGGAATGAGTATAAAAGCCTGGTGCTATAACGGCCGCACTCCAGGACCAACGATTGAAGCTGTTGAGGGTGACAAAGTCAGAATGCTTGTTACTAATAAATTGCCTGAATCAACTGCTATCCATTGGCATGGAATATTCTTGCCTAATGGGATGGATGGGGTCTCTGGTCTCAATCAAAAACCAATTAGACCTGGTGAAACATTCTTATATGAATTTGTATTGAAACAAAACGGTACATTTATGTATCATTCACATGCAGATGAAATGATACAAATGGGATTAGGAACCATGGGGATGTTTATAATCCATCCGCGCACACCAGAGAATCCTAAAATTGATAAAGATTTTGTAATCATGCTCAGTGAGTGGTATGTAGAACCTGGCACAGAGAGACCTAATCCGAATGTGATGACTGATTTTAATGTATTCACTTTCAACAGCAAAGCGTTTCCGGGAACAGATTCTTTGATGGTCAAGAAAGGAGATAGAGTGCGCATTCGCTTCGGGAATGTTGCTCAAGAATCACATCCTATTCATTTACATGGTTATAACTTTAAAGTTGTGGAAACTGATGGGGGTAAGATTCCTTTATCGGCACAATGGCCAGAAACTACAGTCTCAGTTTTTCCTGGACAAACAAGAACGATTGAATTTGTGGCAGATGTACTTGGTGATTGGGCGATGCATTGTCATCGCAGGCATCATCCAATGAACGCCATGGGGCACACTAACACTAACGTCATTGGCGTAGATCAAAGTAAAGTGGAATCTAAAGTAGCAGAACTTTTACCGAATACAATGTTGATGGGATCTACGGGCATGGATGAGATGCTTGAAATGCAGATGCCAGGTCCGCCTAACACGTTACCGATGATGGGAGGAGATGGACCTTTTGGACCGGTAGGAATGGGTGGCATGTTTACTATTGTTAAAGTTCGAGAGAGTTTAGAAGATAAGGATATTGAATGGTACCAGCACCCACCAGGGACCGTTGCCCATGTTATAGAGCAAGCAGTAGAAAAGGATAAGACTGCTAGTAAAACAGAAGTAAAAAATAATACGGAGAATTCAGAAAAGGCTCCAATGCAGATGGATCATAGTCATCATCATATGGAATAAGTATTTGCTGCATTCCGAAAAAACTAAAATAAAGCTATCAAAAACTTGTGGATAAAATATCCGGGGATCAGCAATAAGAACCCAGAGACAAAAGCAAACCAAAAACCATAACCTAAACGCTCAGCAAAAAAGAACGGCAAGAAAAACAGCCAAGATACAGGTACTGCAATCAGAACACTTTTGGCAAAAATTATACTCTCGGAATCATTTTTGTTCTCAACATACGAAAGAATCAAAGCGATCATAGAAGTTATTGGCATCGCAATAATAAAACCAGCTAGCTCTGGCTTCCTACCAGCAAGCCATGAAGAAAAAGAAATTAGACCTGCAATTACAACTAGTTTAAGTATTGAAAAGAACATATAGAAGGGGCCCTTAGCGGCTCTTGGGTAAATATTACTATAGCTCATTATTTCAAGCAAAACAGGATATACTATGCTCAATGCTAGCAAGAGAAGTAGCGATAAGACTTAAAGACCCGCGCATACTACTTAATGAATTATTCGGTTATTTATCGTTCAGCACAGGTTTAATTACAGCTTATATGGTGATTAGTGGCAATGAGAATTATGCCTTGCTTAATCAAATCATGCTTCTATCTTGTGCCTTGCAGAATCTACCGTTACTTATGGTTTATGCCCCTCAGTATCGAGCGCTGATTTGCTCGGGGATACTGGGTATAGTAGTGACTAATTATTTCGCCACCAACCCCATTGGCAATGCCTTTCGTGAAGGACTGTTCGTCGGCTGGATTAAGGTGGATTATAGCTACGAAGCCTTAGTTAAATATCACCCAGATAAATACAAAGCTGAATCAGAATTACTTGGTAAAGGCACTCAGTTTCCAGCGAACTTTATCAACTACCTTGGGACAATTATTCGCGAATTATTTATTCGCTCAGGCGAGATGGTACAAGAGATACTACGCGGCAACTTCAGAGCCTTCATTCACGATGCCATACGCTCGCAATTCTTCTCATCATTAATGCGTATCATTTCAGCTTTACCACTATTCACTATTGCTGCTTTTGAACTAGCCGCCTATCTTGGCTACTACACTAAAACCGCAAGCTATATAGAACTGGCTAGCCTCTGGACTACTATATCCGTACGCGCCCTTGCTTTCTCAAGTTTCATTGATGGGCTATCTAAAATAGCTTTCGGCTTTATGCGCGAAAGTGTAATGATGCGCATCGGCGGCTCTATATTCGCTGCTGCACAGTTCTATCTAATGCTCACTGGACCTGAGAGCCTCAAGCTTGTCATTCCTCTATCACTGGCTGGGCTGGCGGCTTACCCAATAGTAGAGGGGGAGAGGCTGCGCAGGCTGGCACTAAGCAAGTAATTATTTCAAAGCTGCTTCGGCGGCAAATAATTCTCTCCAGTGATTACCTTCTTGCCTGTTTTCTGTTCAAGCTCAACTCTTGCCGTCTTTGCTATACCGCCACCTCTTTTGCTGGCGATCTTATTCTCTTCCATGCCTTGTGCTTCCATCGATTCAGCGATTTCTCTCGTGGATAGTTCTGCCAGTGCAGTAAAGATGAGTTCTGCTTCACTCATATGATCACGCAGATTTTGTGATTTGAGTCCTTTAAGTTTTTTGTGATCTTTTACGTTTAACTCTGACCATTCTTGGTGGATAATATTAGTGAGTATTGCATATTCTTGACCTTGTTTGATTCCATTTTTATCCCAATAATCAGTGAGCTTATTGCGGGTCTCTTGCCCCATCATTCTTCGTTCAATCCATTTGTTGCTGCGTCCGTGTTTTTGCCAAGTCTCACGAGCACGATCTAGTGATAACGCAGGATCTGCCATCTCTTGCATGCGCTCGTAGCCTACTTTAGCCAGCCACAATTTGATAGGTTCGGCTTTGGGGCTTGGGACTGATTGGATTAGTCTTAATAGAGTCTCAGGGTCAGCAACATCAGTAAGGTATTTTTTACCATCAGCTGCCTCTAATTTCAGTTGGTGACATTTTGTCACCGACTCAGAACCCTCTTTTTTAAGCCTTTCTTTGAGCTTATTCCAGTATTTCCTTGCAGTCTGATAATCAGCTTGCTCTGTCAACATCTGAATAATATCTATTACGGAGAAAAACCAAATCTCCTTCTCTTCATCATAGACTCGCCTTATTTCGTGTTCTTCAAAAATAGCTAAATCTTTTTTCATTGTCCCCTCCTGTAAACTAAAGCCAATATTGTTAAGATTCTACCATTTTAGCTATTTGTCTTAACTTAATTCTGGCTATCATACTTCAACAAAAGCTTATCCACAACCGTAGCGATACAATTATTTGTAAGTGAACGACAGCAGTGAACAATTTATAGAAGTGCGTGGTGCGAAGCAACACAACCTCAAAAATATAGATATCAAAATACCCAAGAATAAACTAGTCACTATTACAGGGGTCAGCGGTTCAGGTAAAAGCTCTCTGGCTTTCGATACTATTTTCGCAGAAGGACAGCGCCGCTATGTAGAGAGTCTTAGTGCTTACGCAAGACAATTCCTCGGGCAGCTAGACAAACCAGATGTAGAAGAGATTAAGGGTCTAAGTCCAGCTATAGCTATAGATCAGAAATCCACTTCGCATAACCCGCGCTCGACAGTGGGTACCGTAACAGAAATCTACGATCATATGCGTCTATTATACGCGCGCATCGGCACTCCGCACTGCCATGAATGCGGCACTGAGATTAAGGCTCAGACCATAGATCAAATCATGGATCAAGTGATGGTAATAGGTGAAGGCACTAAGCTAATGATACTTGCGCCGCTAGTTCAGGACAAGAAAGGCGAACATCAAAACTTATTCTCCGCACTTAAAGCCGAGGGCTTCAATAGAGTTAGGGTTGATGGCACCGTATACACTCTTGAAGAAGAAATCAAAATTGCAAAAACCCACAAACACAGCATTGAACTAGTAGTAGATAGGGTAGTCGTGAAAGATTCTGCGCGCAGTCGCATTAACGATAGCCTTGCGCTTGCGCTTAATCGCGGCGAAGGCAAAGCTATAGTACAAGAGTTGCTTGAGGGTGATAAATCTCGCGATCACCTGTTCTCTGAATTACTTGCTTGTCCTAATGGTCACGGCAGCATGGCTGAACTAGCACCAAGAATGTTCAGCTTCAACACCCCGCACGGCGCTTGTCAAGGGTGCTCTGGCATTGGTTTTGAACAAGAGTTCACCGAAGCACTAATTATTCCTGATGATGATTTAAGTATAGATGATGGAGCACTAGCACCTTGGGCTAAGACCGGTAATATTTATTACAAGGCACTACTTGAAGCATTGGCTAAAGCCTATCGCTTCGACACTGATACCACCTTCAAAAGACTGCCAGCAAATATCCAGCAGCTAATTCTTTACGGACACGAAGATCCGCCAGTAACTAGCAAATACAATATCGAAGGTGAATGCTACGACAACCCCGAGATTAAAGTCACCATAGATTGTGATAAATATCCTTCACTTGGCTACCAGAATTACAAAATATATTACGAGGGGCTCATTCCCCAGCTTAAGCGCCGCTACGGCGAGGCTGGCTCAGAAAAATGGAAAGCAGATATAGAGCGTTATATGATAGAGCGCCCCTGCCCCAAGTGCCACGGCTCTAGGCTTAAACCCGAAGCACTGTCTGTGACTATCGCTGGGCTTGGTATCGCTGAAGTAGCCAAATTATCTATTGAAAAATCTTCTGAGTTCTTCTCAACACTTGAAACTATGCTTAGCAGCAGGCATCGCAAAATCGCCCATCAACTCTTGATCGAAATTAAATCTCGCTTGAATTTTCTACTGAATGTAGGTTTAAATTATTTAACACTAGATCGCAGCGCCAAGACTCTCTCGGGCGGCGAAGCGCAGCGCATCAGGCTTGCTTCACAAATCGGCTCTGGTCTCTCTGGCGTGCTCTATGTCTTAGATGAGCCTTCTATAGGTTTGCATCAACGCGACAACAATAGACTACTAGAGACGCTTAAGCATTTGCGCGACCTAGGTAATACCGTATTAGTGGTAGAGCACGATGAAGACACCATGCAAGCTTCAGACTGGATTATAGATATAGGTAGAGGCGCAGGAGTGCATGGCGGCTACGTTGTAGCTGAAGGACACTTGGATGATATCTGCGCAGCGACCCAGTCTATCACTGGAGACTATCTATCTAAGCGCAAGACTATAGATAGTCATAATTCTCGGCGCCAAGGCAACGGGCATTCACTAAGCCTGCACGGTGCACGCATTAACAATCTCAAGAACCTTGATCTTCATATTCCTCTTGGCAAGTTCATCGCCGTAACCGGAGTGAGCGGCTCCGGCAAAAGCTCACTAATTAATGAAATGCTCTATCCCGCTCTGCGCTATCACCTAGATAGGCTGGTTGCTTTCCCGGCTGAACTTAGCGAACTTAAGGGGCATGAAGAAATCGATAAGATTATAGTTATAGATCAGAGTCCCATCGGTAGAACTCCGCGCTCTAACCCTGCTACTTACGTGGGTGTCTTCGATGCTATTCGCGATGTGTTTTGTACTACAGTAGAAGCTAAAGCCAGAGGCTACACTCCGGGCAGATTTAGCTTTAATGTCAAAGGCGGTCGCTGCGAAGCTTGTGGAGGAGCTGGGGTTATAGAAATCGAGATGAATTTCTTGCCTAGCGTCTATGTTAAATGTGATATCTGTAAAGGTAAACGCTATAACCAAGAAACCCTGCAAGTAAAATTCAAAGGCAAATCTATTTATGATGTGCTGGAAATGACTATAGAAGAAGGCTTAGGATTTTTCGATGCTATTCCTAAGGTTCGCAGCAAGCTACAAACCATGCATGATGTCGGACTAGACTACATTAAGCTCGGTCAAGCAGCGACCACTCTATCTGGCGGTGAAGCA
>JAYVUR010000126.1:0-8075 GCA_043787715.1 Candidatus Melainabacteria bacterium | reverse complement strand
TTCTAATCCTGGTGAGTGTAAGATTAACGAGGTTAAGGATAACTGGATAAGGAAAAGTATTCTAAGAAAATTGGTTGGCTAAACTAGGGACAGCTCAGTATTGGTAATTTTTTTGATAAAAGTCTAAGCTATAGATCTATTGCCATCAAACACGCAGCCAAAGCTACTCACAATCATGTTCCATCATGCAAAGCAATCTCAGATGGAGTTATATTACTGTTGCAAGATTTATCTAAATTAAGAATAGATCTATTCAATGATCTCGTTCCCTTTGTAACTGGAGCACAGAATCAAGAGAGCTTGCGTGAAAAATATTTCACATTCAAAAGTTTCAAGGATGGGCCTGTCTTAGTCCCAACTGAACAGCTATTACTCGATTATCTCAAAGCAAGTAAAATTGATAACGAAGATGTTTATCCTTCATTTGGATGCCCTGCTAAATATGCAAAAATGCCAAATGGCGAAGATCTAATAACAGTAATGCACAATTGGTTGTCCAAGATACTTGAAATATACCTGTATCCTAATCTAGGACAAGTTCTTAAGAATACTTAGCCTCAACAAGCTGCTTCAATAATCCTGTCTCAATCTTCTCCTTATCAGGATTAAGTCTATTAATTTCCTGCAAGCAAGTAGGCGAAGTGATATTAATCTCGGTAAGCTTACCGCCGATAATATCTATGCCAGCGAGCATAATGCCATGTTGCTGGCAAAAAGGCTTAAGTCTTGCACAGATCTGCCTGTCGGCTGCGCTAAGCGAGCAGTCTTTATAAGAACCACCAGCTGCCATATTAGCTCTAAACTCCCCAGGCTTAGGTATGCGCAAAAGCGCACCAGCGATTTCACCATTCACTAGTATCACCCGCTTATCTCCTTCAGTAAGTACCTCGGGGATATAAGCTTGAGCCATCATCAAAGCATGAAGCTCAGGCACTTGCTCAGGAGAGTCTATAAGTAAAATACCTTCACCACCCTTACCATTGAGGGGTTTGAGGACTATACGCCCCTGCTGCTGAAGAAAACCTAGTAAATGCTCTCTTGATGCACTAACTAAAGTTGGCACTATAAGTTCAGGAAACTCAAGTATCACCAGCTTCTCGTTGAAACGCAGCAATGAAACCGGATCGTTAATTACCCGCGCCTGCTTAAGTGTAGTGAGTAAGCGTAATTGATGAATATAAAGCTCATCCACTGGTGGGTCTTTGCGCATAAAGACGTAGTCGAAATCATCAAGTAATGCGAAGTGGATTGCTTCGTCACTTCGTTCCTCGCAATGACGAATGAAATCAATAAACTTCGCACCAACCTTAGCACCATAACTAATCATGGTGTCAGCCTGAGCATAAGCCACTTCATGTCCTTGCGCCAGCGCTTCTAGCATCAGCGCCCAAGTGCTATCGTGATCACGCTTGAAGCTATTAATATCATCACCAAGAAAAGCTAGTTTCATCTATATAACCAATTGATCCTTTTATTAGAATTAAACCAGGTGATTTGGCGCTTGGCGTAATTGCGTGTCGCCTGCTGAATCTTGGCGATAGCTTGATCCAGATTAATATCACCATTAAGATGTTCAATAATTTCAGCATAACCGATAGTAGAGTTCAAGGTCTCCGTGGCACCATACTTAGTAAGCAGGTCGTGCACCTCTTCCACCAAACCCACCTCTATCATCTTATGCACCCTAGAGTCTATGCCGGCATAAAGGCTAGATCTATCACTATAGTTGAGTCCTAGATAAAGTACATCATAACGATGCTTATCAAGCTTGCGTCTTAATTGTGCAAGCGACTTACCAGAAAGTATCACTGACTCTAGTGCTCGCATCACTCGCACATGATTCTGGAGGTCCACAAGTCCGCTTGCTTGAGGATCCATCTCAAGTAGCTCATTCACTAGAGCATTCAGCCCTTGGGTTTCAAACTTAGATTTAATTTGTGCCCTAAGCTCTGGGTCACTGGCTATGCCAGGTAAATCAAGATCTTCGAGAGCGGCTCTGAGATAAAGACCAGTGCCACCGACTACTATGGCGCGGGGTTTAGTAGCAGCATGGGGATTCTTCGCTTCGCTCAGAATGACTTGATCGAAATCCCTTTGATACTCCGCCGCCGAATATCTTTCTACTGGGGATTTAATATCAACCAGATGGTGCTTAGCTCGGCTCAGCTCTTCAAGGCTAGGCTTCGCTGTACCGATATTCATATCCTTGTAGATCACCCTACTATCGGCATTAATAATTTCAAGCCCCAATTTTTCAGCCAGAGCCAAAGTAAGATCAGTCTTACCACTAGCCGTAGGACCCACTATCGCTATTAACTCAGCAGGCTGCTGCTTAACAAGATTCAGCATATTAGTAAGTATTTGCTCGTGAGTAGGTGCCGGCATATTAGAATATTATTCTAATGCAAAGCGCAAGAACTATATTAATTTGTTTAATTCTAGGCACTGGCATAGCTGTACTTACAGTCTTATTAAGCATTCGTTCTTGGTACAAGCCTAGTATCACCCTGAATGCCATTAGCCCAATTAGTATAAATATAGAACATGACACTAGAGTTATAGACCAAACTCTAACTGATGCTAAGCGAGAATCTGTGCGCAAACTAGTCTTACAAAACCTTAGCGGTATGGAGACACTTAGTGAAGATAGAAGTGCGACAAGAGAGAGTATCAATAATCTTAACTTCTTAATTGATGTATGCCGTGAAGCTATCAATGGCAAACGCATAGTAAGTCACTTGATCAATCCTGAAATTAGCAGAACAACTCAAGAAAAATTAATCAATATGCCCGACAAAGAATACTTAGATCTGGGTATTGCTTTGCGCAAAAACAAACAAAGAACTCTTGAAGCCTACGGACTTAAAGAATTAAAAAAACTCAGATCGATCGAATTAGATATTTATTTAAGTCAAGTAATCGCACTAAGAGAAGAGAAGCGCCATGCCTCTATCGAACGAGATTATTTGGGTGCAACATTTTTCGATCAACTGGCAGCCAATGATCCCGAGAAGCTCTTCAACACCGCAACAGAGCTACAAGCAAAACTATTAGCTCTCGGTATAGTACGCGGTACTCCACGCGAAAAAATACGCCAAAATATACGCATACTTAGCCCTGAATTGAGTTTAACCCAAGCATTTTTAATCGAGAAACTGCTCGAGCGTAGCACTATCGCCAACCTTAAAGTAAACTGGAAAAAAGTTGAGGCTATAGAGAATCAAGCTATGACCTCTGTACCAAAAGTTATCACCGAACTAAAATTAGGACAGGCTCTCGCCACTAAAGGTGAGAAAGTGCAAGCACATGAATATTACTTGCTCAAAGAACTCAACTTACTCGCCCCTAAAACAGACTGGGATCAAATCTTCGCTAATCTATATCTAATTGCAGCTTGCATTATTGCTCTAAGTTTATTCCTTAAACTTAGCAAACTGCGCAAGTTCTTAGTTCAAGAAGTGCATATGTATTTCATAGTAACCACTGGCTTAATCGCTGCTATTGACTTAATTTCGCTCTGGGGCATAGACAAACTACCATTATCACCACTTGCCGCTATAAGTATCATACTTACAGTATTCTACGCACCATACATAGCAGGTATCACTGTCACTATGATTACGTTTTTCTTAGCCAATAGCTTCGATCTTAATCTCTGGCAAGTATTGCCACTCTACGCTGGCAGTATCGCTTCGATAATACTTGCACGCAAAGCTCACCAAAGAGAAGATTTAAGTAATGCTGCTATCAAAGTAGCATTTGTGCAAATGATTGTTTTTGCACTGACACTTGTTATTGCAGTTGGCAAATATCAAGTAATAACCGCTCTTAGCATCGCCTTGATGTATGCCGTAGGCGGCTGGGCTTCAGGCTTCATCGCTCTTGCTATATTGCCTTACCTAGAATCTATATTAGGTCTGCTCACTCCTTTTAAGCTTGCTGAACTTGCCAATCCCAATCAAGCACTACTACGTAAACTAAGAGAAGAAGCTCCGGGTACTTACGAACACTCTCTTAGTGTCTCAAAACTGGCAGAAGCGGCCTCTAATCGTATCGGCACTAACACTGCGCTAATACGCACAGGGCTGCTCTACCACGACATAGGCAAAACTTATAAACCGGAATATTTCATAGAAAACTTATTCGGCAGACCAAGCCCACACGTAAATCTTGATGATCCTTACGAATCAGCACGCATTATTATTGCTCATGTACCTGAGGGTATCAAACTAGCCCGCAAAGCACATTTGCCGCAAGCAATCGTGGATTTTATTCCAATGCATCAAGGTACGGCTGTGACTAACTACTTCTATGTTAAGGCGCAAGAAAAATTCGGTGTCGGCGTTGTAAAACGTGAGGATTTTCGCTACCCCGGACCCAAACCACATTCACGCGAAACCGGCATAGTCATGATGGCTGATTCTTGCGAAGCAGCTCTCAAGAGCATGAAAGACATTACTGAAGAGTCAGCAGCGAAAGCCATGATAGACAAAATCATCCAAGCAAGATTAGACGAGGGCGAACTTTCTGAAACTGGGCTAAGTAGCGAAGAGCTAGATATTATCGCTGATGCTTTCCTTAGTGCTTGGCGAGCGATGAACCATGAACGTATTAAATATCCGGATAAGATTGGGGGGACTAGGTAAATATGTCATAATCAATAGGGATGTGCGGCATAGTCTCATACATAGGAAGCAAACCAGCTAGCGAAATATTATTCGCTGGACTGAAGTCGCTTGAATATAGAGGCTATGATTCAGCAGGCATCGCTGTATTGAATGAAGCAGGCGAAATCAGTATCGCCAAAAGCACTGGCAAAATCGCTGAGCTTGAAGCTCTAATAAAAACCAAAGTTACAATCGGTGCTAGTGACAGCAGCAAACAAAGTTCTAACTCCGGCAAAATAGAAGATCTAGAAATAGCAAGCTGCGGCATCGGGCATACGCGCTGGGCGACTCACGGGCAGCCGACCGCAAGAAACGCGCACCCACATAGCAGCAGTGATGGCTCAGTGACAGTAGTGCATAATGGCATCATTAAAAACTATCTAGAACTTAAGCGTGAGCTTGAAGCTAAGGGCATTACTCTTGCTAGTGATACTGATAGTGAAGTGGTGGCACAATTATTCTCACTAATACGCAGTCAGTGTAAGAGTGACAGAGAAGCTCTTGCCAAAACCGTTCAGAGACTGGAAGGTAGCTACGCATTAGCCTTATTAACTCAAGGACTACCACGCAAAATACTAGTAGCCAAGAATGAATCACCATTAGTAATTGGCGTAGGTGATGGCGAAAATTATATAGCTAGCGACAGTAGCACTGTGCTGCAATTCACTGATCGCTTGCTTAAACTTAAAGACAAACAAATCGCAGAGGTCACAGAAAACTCAGTTAGTGTTTATGATCTTGATGGTAATAGTATTAAACCTGAAATACAGCAGCTAAGCCAGACAGCATCTATATTAGATAAAGGTGCGTACAAACATTATCTCTTAAAAGAAATACACGAACAACCTGCAGTAATAGGACGCATGCTCGCTGATTATCAGCATGACCCTCGTCTAGGTATTCAGAGTTTAATAAGTGGTTTGGATACTAAGCAACTTGGTCGCATAGTTTTCGTTGCCTGTGGCTCGGCTTACCACGCAGCACTCAGCGGTAAATATCTCATCGAACTTTGGGCTAAACTGCCAGTAGAGGTAGCGCTGGCTAGTGAATACGCTAGCAGCCCAGCCTTGCTAACTGAGCGTGATCTAGTTATTGGCATCAGCCAATCTGGCGAGACGGCGGACACTCTAGCTGCTGTGCGCAATGCAGCAAGCAGCGGCGCTAAGATAGCAGCGATCACCAATAAAGCTGATTCAGCGATATTTGAACTGGCTAAGCCTCATACTTATGTCACTCCAGCCGGTATTGAAGTTTCTGTCGCTTCGACCAAGGCTTACACCTCGCAAGTGATGTCACTATACTTGCTCGCTCTAAGTCTTGCAGAGTCACGCGGCACACTGAATGCTGAAGAACTAGCTAGCATTAAATCTCAACTGCAACAATTACCACAACTAATAGACCAGACCATAGAAAGATCAGAAGCTTACCACGATAGGTTCATCAAATATTCGAGCTATAGAGATTTTCTATTCCTCAGTCGTGGAGTGAACTATGCAACAGCGCTTGAAGGCGCACTCAAACTAAAAGAACTAAGTTATATCCACGCCACTGGCTATGCGGCTGGTGAGATGAAACACGGTCCAATAGCCATACTTGACCAGAATGTACCAGTGCTCAGTATCGCCATCTCTGGTACTAGTGATTATGAGCAGAATATTTATCTCAAAACCCTACACAACGCTGAAGAAGCACGCGCGCGCAAATCACCAAGCATAGTAGTTGCTTGTGATGATAATTCTGATGTCGATGATATTTTCGATGAGATACTGCGCATACCTAATGTCAACCAAATTTATAGTCCACTAGTAGCAATTATCCCTCTGCAATTCTTAGCCTACGCTATTGCTGAAGACCTTGGTAAAGATGTGGATCAGCCGAGGAATTTAGCTAAGTCGGTGACTGTTGAATAACTAAGTCTGGATTTAATGCCAAAGCGGCACTTATCGGTAACATGGCACCCGTTAACCGATGAAAGAAGGTGGTCTCAGATTGAGCTGGTCTAGGACTTTTACTTGAGCTAGGAACATGCTCAAGAATCTCTTCTGCTCTAAAAAAAGCTTTCTGACCTGGACTTACTGTTTGATTAGCTTGTGCTCTCATAAAACCACATAGTAATACTTAATAAGAAGAGGTAGCCTTAAAATAAGATTAACTAAGCATTTCTTAATCTTAGCAAGCTGAAAACCAGTGCTGGAGCAGGGTTTAACTATTTTTTCGGATTATATTGCTGCTTATAGATATCAGAGACGTTAGACAAACTCTTAATAGTATTCTCTAGAGCCTTAGCTTGATGTTTAACTGCTTTTTGTAAGTCATCATTCTTAGTCGGGTCTAATTCAGTATTGCGAATAGAACGGTTGAGATGTTTCACTTCGTGTTCTACATCCTTCTTAACCGTGCCATATTCAACACTGGTAATAGCATTCTTGACTTGGTTCTCAAGATCAGACTTATAGCTACTAGCTTGCTCTGTATTCATCGCGCGCAAACCCTCAACAGCAAAATCCTTAGTCAGTTGGAATATATCGAGCATTAGCCTGCTGACATAAGCAGCGGTTATTGGAGCTACACTATGCATATTCAAGCGCTCACTCTCTATAGTGCGAGTCATGTTTTGCAACTCAATGATCTTACCACCACCTGTCTCAATACTAGTAATAATGCGGGCTTCAGCATAGTTAGGGACAGGCATCTTGCGATTAGTAATTAGGATCTTAATACCAACAGCATTGGAATTAACCATCGGAAAAGTCTGAATAACCTTACCGATTCTCACTCCATGCACGTAGACTGGGGCGCCCTTAGTAAGTCCATCAATATTATTGAAACTAAGTATTAATGTGCGCGCTTCTCTGCGCTCCTTATAAACTGTCCAGCTGAACAAAAGTAGAGCCAATAAAACCGTTATAGGCAAAACTATTTTGAACAAAATTCCTTTAATAATATCGACAATAGCTGCAAGCATCTATATCTATTAAAACTTGCAATTAGATTCCCGTCATCCTGAGCGCAGCGAAGGACCCCATAATGGCAGCATAGGGATTGCCACGCCCACTCCGTGGGCTCGCAATGACGGGACGCCCGCTTTGCAGGCTCGCAATGACAAGATTGAGCCATCATACCTATTAAAGGGTATGATGGGATTATAAAGATTTAATTTAGTTATCTTGACAAGGGCTGTCACTTAGGATAATATTCGTTACATGGCTGCCAAAGTTGACCAATATAAACCATCCTTTAGAGCAATTTGCCAAAACCTAGAACATAACCCTAATGAGAATGCTGGTCGTGCTCTTACAGAGCCCCAATTAAATGAATTATCCATAGTATTGGGGGTTAAGCCAAGTCAAATTTATAATTGCAGGGCAGAATATGTTCGGGGATTAATAAGAAAAATGAGCCTGCCAC
>JAYVUR010000125.1:0-12036 GCA_043787715.1 Candidatus Melainabacteria bacterium | reverse complement strand
AAGGGTAAGTCGGTTTTAGTTTCCGGTTAACGACTATTTAGTGATGATGTGAGCAATTCTCACCATGCACATGTGGCATGAATTTTAATTTACAAGCATCTACTAGAGTCTGTACGGCTTTATCAGAAAGCAGTTGCGAGCGTAAATTATCTTTCAGTTTCGTAAGATCCATGTTCTGGAAGTTATTATAAGGATCACTAATAGCCTCTTGTACGGCGGCATCCAGCTCGGCGACAGTTACTTCGAACTTCTCAGATTTAATTAGACTTGAGATGATAAAACTACGGCGTAAAGTGTTTTCAGCAGCTTTGCGCTCCTTGTCTAAATCAAGAGAGATCTTGAATTCATCAAGCTGCTCTTGTGACCAGCGATTATGCTGGCGAATACGATCAAGACCGGATTGGATTTCACGTTCTATCATTTGTTCATTAATCTCGATATCGCTAAGCTCAGAGACTAGTTTGAGCACGGCGTCAGCGCTTGCAGTTTTTTTGTTGCGCTCTTGCACTTTGTTCATCTCTTCAACGATCTTAGCTTTAAGCTCATCGAGAGATTGGAAGCCGACACGCGTGGCAAGCTCATCGTTTGGTTCTGGCATTTGAGGGCGCATTACTTGATGTATTTTGATTTTGAATTTCGCATCTTTACCAGCGATATCTGCTGCGTGGTAATCATCAGGGAATTTGACTTCAATTTCACGCTCGTCACCGGGCTTCATATCAACTAACTGCTCAAGGAAATTAGGTATAAATCTGCCAGTCTCAACTACAGCCTGGTACTGGGTTGCAGCCATCTCGGCTCTAGCTTCCCACTCGGGTTTTTCCTTGGTACCGTTATTCACTTCACCAGTGAAATCAAAATTAATCTCATCACCCATCTGCACAGCTTCGGTGGTCTCAGTATAACTAGCGAATTGTTTTTGCAAACGCTCAAGAGTCTCAGCAGTATATTGCTTCTCGTCGAACTCGTGGATCTCGACTTCTACTTCTTTACCTTGGTATTTGCCAAGTTTAACAGCTGGGAATAGTTCGATCTTGGCTTTGACCTTAACTGTGCCTTGCGGATCTTCGAAGATCACATCTTCTATGTTCGGTACGAATAACACCTCAAGCTTCTCCTGTGTGAAAGCTTCGAAAAGTAATTCAGAAATAAAATTCAAATTCACTGTTTGTGATTTGATATAGTCAGCACCATAATGTGACTCAACCATCTTGTTTGGAATTTTGCCTTTGCGAAAACCCGGGAGATTGAGATTTTTGCTTAGCTGTCTAAGTGTTTGTTCGTAAGCTTTAAGCGCACGACCGGGTGCGGTCTCTAGTTCTATAGTAGAGATGTTTTTATCTTCTTTGGTGATTGTGATTTGCATACGGCTAATAATTATAAGCTATGCTTCAATGCCTTCATAAAAGCAGCTGCCAAGTCTTCGGTCTCTAAGCCGTGACAGATCCCAATTTATCTAGGATAATAAGGTAGATGTCCAAAAAACTTATTATTAGTTTAGCTTTTTGTGTATTGTTTGGAGCTTTGGGTATAGCGAGCGCCGCTTTGCAGCCAGCAGTGGAGCTTGCGTCTAAGCCGCCAGTGCAGCCACCCCTGAGTATGGATCACAAGGGCTTGCCTGCAGTGGTGTGGTTCTATGCGCCATGGTGCGGTTATTGCAAAGCCATGTACTCAAGTGTTCTTGAAGCAGAGAAGAAGTTTGGCTCACAAATATATATCTTAGTGGTTGATACTGATGATAAGCGTAATCGTGAATTGGTTAAGAAGTATCGCTTGGAGCCAGGTGGTGTGCCTTACACGCAGTTCTACGATAAGAAAGGTAATTATATAACTGATGTAGTGGGTGCGGTGAGTCAGCCGGATTTCTTCGGTATGCTTAATCAGCATTTGAAAGTCAAGTAAGCCAATGGAGTCGCCATTCGTCAGCTTAGATTCTGCACTCGTGGTTTATAGCGCATAAATGTGACCAACGTCACATTTATGCTATCCCTCGCGAAGCGAAGGATCCCTATGCTATCGCGCAATAGAGTGTTTGCGCAGCACTAAGAAATATAAGGCAGATAGCGCTATGAACATGCTGTGTGCCGCCAAACAGAATTTGCAGATGGCGTGCAGCTGGAAATACATTAGATAGATAAATATTGCTGAGGCGATTAAACCTAGTATTAGTAGTAGTTCTAGAGTTGTGGATTGCTTCGTCGCGCTGCTCCTGGCAATGACAGGGGCACGGTGCCAAGCGATATATGCAAGTAAAACTAGAGTATAGAAGGCAAGTCCATAAAAAGGTATAGGAATCTTGAATAACAATGCGTAGGGCGACATCATGACCGTGTCGCAATCATCAGTGCAGCCTAGAGAATTAAGGAAGCCGCCGCGGTAATAAAACTCATAGTATTTGTAGCTTAGATAGCTGGCATTACTGATTAAGCCTGTGAATAATATATAAGGTAGTAGTTTTAAACGACGAAGCAATCCATTAGTGTTATACCATGGCGCTGGCATGGGGATACTTCGCTTCGCTCAGTATGACGGGGGCTGGTATATAATTGATTTTATGACTAAACTACTTGTTTTAGCCTTAGTTTTAACCATGCAAGCCTGCCATGCTGTAATGGAGACTGCTGTTCCAGAGCCGCCACCGGCTCTGCCAACTATACTTGCACCAGTAGCAGCGCCAGCAGAACCAATCAAGCTTGAAGATGGTTTGGAGATTGGCAATCAGCTTGATAAGATTCGAGTGAAGAATCAGAGTGGAGCTGATCAGAGTGTGAATCAGGCACTAAATCACGCTAAAACTAATATTCTTGTTTTTGTTAAACCCGGTTGTATTTATTGTGAGTCGCTTGAAGCGGTACTTGATGGCAAGCGCTACAAAGGCAAATCAAACCTAGTTTTCATTATAGATGCAGTTCACGCCAACCAAGCTGAATTTAAAAAGAAAACTCAAGACCACAAGAAGACTGGCGCCAAGTGGCTTTATGACTACACTAATAAATTCACCGAAATCTATGGCGTGAATTCTTTCCCGCAGTTTATTGTGCTGGGTAAGGATGGCAAGATTCTTAAATATCAGCGCGGATTAGTGATGCCAGAGAACAAAGAATCGCTAGCTAAGATGGACACCGCACTTATACTTCAAACCCTTTCAAGGAGCACGGTTGCATGGCTGGAACAATACTAGAGAATTATGGCGCAGATAAACTTAAATCAAAGCGAGTTTTTCTCAGATTAGATCTTAATGTCCCGCAGGATAAGCAAGGCAATGTAACTGATGATAGTAGGATAGTTGCGACACTGAAGACTATTGATTTTCTCATTAAGGCTGGCGCACGAGTAATTATTGCTAGTCATCTTGGTAGACCCAAGGATAAGGTGGTGGAGTCTATGCGCTTAGACCCCGTTGCTAAGAGACTTTCTGAGTTGCTGCACAAGCCTGTTGTTAAATTTAATGAAGCTGTTGGAGCTCAGGTAGAAGCTGGGATCGCTAAGCTTAAGGATGGCGATATTTGTATGCTGGAGAATATTCGTTTCTATCCAGGTGAAGAAGCTAATGATCCAGAGTTTGCTAAACAATTAGCTAAGCTTGCTGATATCTATGTTAATGATGCCTTCGGTACTGCGCATCGTGCTCACGCTAGCACCGCTGGTATCGCTGCTTATTTGCGTCCAGCTCTGCCGGGCTTATTGATGGAGCGTGAGATCAAGATGCTTGGTGATGCTCTTAACAAGCCAGAACGTCCTTTTACTGCGATTATTGGTGGTTCTAAGATTAGCTCTAAAATCTCCGTACTTAAAGAACTAATCAAAAAAGTAGATGTTCTGCTTATTGGTGGCGGTATGGCTTATACCTTTATTAAGGCTCAGGGTGGCAAGATTGGTAAAAGTATTTGTGAGGATGATCAGCTGAATACTGCTCGCGAGATATTGGAAGTCGCTGATAGGCAAGGTACAGCTGTGATTCTGCCTAAGGATACGGTTTGTATTCCTGCTGCTCTCAATATTTTTCAAGATGCTAAGACAGGAGATAAGCTTGAGACTAGAGTTTATAAATCTAATGAGATTCCAGATGAGATGCAAGGTATGGATATTGGTCCAGAGAGCGCTCAAGAGTTCTCGAAGTTAGCGCTGCAATCTCGTACTATAGTTTGGAATGGTCCGGTTGGTGTCTTTGAGTTCGATAGCCTAGAAGCCGGTACTCGAGCGTTAGCTGAAGCACTTAAGGAGCTGACAGCTAAAGGTGGCATTACTGTTATAGGTGGTGGCGATTCTGTCGCTGCTATTGAGAAGTTCGGTTATGACAAATCTGCTTTCACTCATGTCAGTACTGGTGGTGGTGCATCTTTAGAGTTTCTTGAAGGTAAGGCTCTGCCGGGTGTGGCTTGTCTAGAGTTGGAGCAAGCTGCAGCATGAACTATTATTCCGAACAAAGTAGTCTATTATTCACTCACCCACGGCAGCGCAAAAACGTGACGCTGGTCACCTTTTTGATATGTTAAAAATCGCCAGTCTAGTAGCAGTCCTAACTATTATAAGCAAGATACTTGGTTTAACCCGCGACCTTATAGTTGCGAATTATTTCGGTACCTCGGTTATTGCTGATGCTTATAATATGGCGTACTTATTTACTGGTAATTTCTTTATCGTTTTTGGTTGCATTGGTGGTCCTTTCTATAGTGCGGTAGTCTCGGCTCTGCCTAAGGTCAAATCCAATCGCTGGGAGTTTTTGCGCAGTATTATTCTCAAGAGCAGCATTGCGCTTATACTCCTTACTGTCGTTCTGTATTTTATTAAGCCTTGGTTGTTTTCTTTGTTTATAGATGCTAAAGCCATGCCGCAGTATTTCAATCTAACTCTGTTTCAGTTTGATTGGTTGATGCCGTTGATTGTTCTTTGTGCGCCTGCTGGCATAATATACGCGACGCTTAATGCTTATCATCGTTATTTCGAGCCTAGCCTCTCACCGGCTGTAGTCAATATCGCCATGATCGCTGCGATCTTTATTATGGGTGATACTTACAGCGGACTTGCTCTTGCTTTAGGTACTAGTGTTGGCGCCTTGCTCTCGGTCTTGTATCAGCTACCTGCATTGTATTCATTGCGCCCGCAGCTTGAAGCAGAGTCGGCTGGTCATGATGGTTCACTCACTCTTGCTGTTGACGAAAAACAATATCACGAATTGTTGGTGCCAGCCCTCTTCAGCACTGGCATTGGGCAGTTGATAGTTTTTATTGATAGTTTTTTTTGTAATAATCTTGAGCAAGGCTCGTGGACGGCATTAGTTATTGCTAATCGTTTGATACAGTTGCCGCTGGGTGTGGTGCTTACATCATTTTTGGTGCCGGTGTTTCCGAGCATAGCGCAGCTTGCTGCTGAGCAGCGTTTCACTGAGATGCGTAGTAAGGTCTTGCGTGCTCTAGGCTATATACTTTTACTTTGTACACCAGCTTTGATTATAGGTATGGTTTGGACAGAACCGGCGATTAGATTAGTGTTCGAGCGCGGTGCTTTTGATGCGCATTCCACGGCACTGGTGAGCGAAGCGTTTTTCTATTTATGTCTCTCGATTATTCCTTATATATTTAGAGATACTTTGACTCGGGTTTTTTATAGTCTTGGTGATAGCCGGACTCCGCTTTATGTTGCTGTTTTTGCGATTTTTGTTAAGGTGATTTTAAATTTCATCTTGGTTGAGCGCTATCAGCTTGCTGGTATAGCGATGGCTACTGTGCTGATGACTTGTTTTAATTTTGTTTTGTTGGCTGGATTGCTGTATCGTAAATTGCGAGTTCGAGCTTAGGTTATCCCTTAATACGTATTGTGCGAATGGGTGTATCTCGTGGGTATCATACCCTCTGGAGGGTATGATAAGCCTATAAATAGCTATCGCACCAAAAAGAAGGTGCGATATTGATAAAAATCACCTAAATCATTACAAAACTATTAAGAAGTGTGTTACAATGTATTGCATGAAGGTTAATCAAGGGCTATCAAGTATTACAGCAGCAAGAACTACTAGTCCTGTAGCCAGCTTGAGGACGCCAAGTCCTACTAGTACAGCGACTGGACGCAGTGGGGTTGGTGAGTTGTTGGCTAGAATTGTTCGGCCATTTTTTGTAAGTTAGGCAATAATTTTTTTGTGAGGGGGGAGTGTTTTGTTTTTAATTCAGAGGAGTGATAATTAATGGCAGGATTTTGTCATGACTCATTACTGCTTTTTCGCCAGGTGCACAGAATGTGTCCTGCCGCAACTGTATACTCAGTTGGTCTTAATGGAGATGTTCATGCGATATTACCGCATAAACCAAAACCCACTCGAAGTCTGCCAGATGGCGTAGCAGAGTTTGCTTGTCACCAAGCTTTAGCTGAACACGGTATGCCAACTGGTGTTAAGTATGTTGATCTTAAGCCTAGAGCTTGCAGCGAGACTAGAGCTGATATGGCGAGATTATTTGCGGCGGAACCAGTGTTACCTAAAAGCCCTAGGGTTTTAGCCGAGATTAAGCGTAGCGGTGTCATAGCTAAAGCTTAGTAAGAAACCGTATTATAATTAGCTTCGGTGATTAAACTCCGCAATGTCAGTAAACTATATGGACCTATTAAAGCTCTTGATGATGTTTCACTAGACTTCTCGGCTGGTGAGATGGTGATGATAGTGGGGCCTAGTGGAGCTGGTAAGTCCACCTTGCTTAAGCTGCTCTATCGTGAGGAGAAACCTAGTTCTGGCAGTATCAGCATCGGTAATATACAAGTATCTACACTTTCAGATACTAAGGTGCCGTTTTTGCGCCGGCGCATGGGTATTATATTTCAGGATTTTAAGCTGTTGCCTAATAAGACAGCATTCGAGAATGTGGCTTACGCGCTAAGAGCGCTGGGTGCCGAAGAGTTCGAAGTTGAGCGCCGGGTTGCTGGGGCTCTCAAGCTAGTGGGCTTGCTAGAGCGAGCGCATAGTTACCCTAAGCAACTCTCAGGTGGTGAGCAGCAGCGAGTGGGGATCGCACGTGCCATTGTGCAAGGTCCGCCGCTGATGATAGCTGATGAACCTACTGGTAATCTTGATCCAGCTACTAGTCTTGAGATTTTTCAGTTGCTTGAGCGTATCTCGCAGCGCGGCACTACAGTGCTAGTCTGCACTCATAACCAGAAGATAGTAGAGCAGATGAATAAGCGAGTGGTGGTGCTAGAAGGCGGCAAGCTTGTCGAGGATATGGCGCAGCCGGATATTGCGGCATTAAGTAAATTCAAATTATTTCAATCAGATATTAACTAATGCGAACACTAAGAATACTTATAAGAACTTTTATCGAAGCTTACGGCAGTGTTAGATATTCCGGCATGTCGAATTTAATAGTGGTCGGCATCATGACGGTGGCACTGGCTTTGCTTGGTGGTGTGCTGCAACTCAATTCCACCATCAAACAAATCTCACAAAATCTAGATAGCCAGATAGAATTCTCGGTCTATCTTAAAGACTCAGCTTTGCCTGATGAAACTGCTAAAGCGATTAGCCGCAATAAGCTGGTGGAGCGGGTTGAAGTGGTGACCAAGGATGCTGCTTGGCAGCGTTTTAAGAAGCGCTTCGAATTAGTTGATGATGGTGGTGGTAATCCCTTGCCTAATACTCTGCACGTTAATATGCGTTCACCTAAGTATGTTAATGATGTCATCACTTACGTTAAGACCTTGCCCGGTATAGATCAGATTAGTTATGCCCCTGAATTATTTAGTGGTTTGGAGAAAGTTCGTTCAATTATGTTCTCGTTCGGTATCTTCCTGACTCTGATACTTACCTTTGGTACAGTCACAATAGTCTCTAATACTATTCAGCTGGTTATACGTGCACGCTCACTTGAGATAGAAGTTCTGCGCTTAGTAGGCGTTGATGATTGGTATATTCGCGGACCATTTATATTGCATGGGGTTTTTTATGGCTTAGTCTCTGCGCTACTAGCGATAATTCCACTGTGGATATTCCAGAAATTCGTCTGGGATAGTTTTCAGTCGGCGTTCAAGAGCCTGATGCCGCTTACTTTTAATTTTAATTCAGGTTCGGAATTAGGCTTGATCTTCATAGCTTTAACGCTAATAGGAATGCTGGTTTGCGGGCTTAGTAGTTATTTCACTACGGAGAAATATATAAGGATATAGTTATGTATAAGTATAAGTTTTCGATTTTTATCCCTGTCTACAACGAAGAAGAGAACCTGCCACTCTTGCAGCAGGCTATAGATGAGGCGTTGGATACTAGCAAATATCGCTATGAAGTTATATATGTTGATGATGGTAGTCGTGATGCTAGTTTTGCGCAGCTAGAGAAGATAGCATCGACTCATAAACATGTGAAGGTAATTAAGTTCCGTCGTAATTTCGGACAGACTGCTGCTATGTCAGCAGGCATAGATGTCTCTGAAGGTGAGATCTTGATACCGATGGATAGTGATTTACAGAATGATCCTACTGACATTCCTGAGCTATTAGCCAAGATAGATCAGGGCTATGATGTGGTGAGTGGCTGGCGCAAGAACCGCAAAGATACTTTTGTGAATCGTAAGCTACCTTCGATGATAGCTAATAAGATTATTTCTATTATCTCTGGAGTGAATTTGCATGACTATGGTTGCACTCTTAAAGCCTATAAACAAGAAGTGCTTAAAGATGTTCGCCTATATGGAGAATTACATAGATTTATCCCCATCTGTGCTAGTTGGGTAGGTGCGCGCGTGACTGAGATACCAGTTAAGCATCATGAGCGTCGTTTCGGTAAATCTAAGTACGGAATTAATCGTACTCTTAAGGTGATATTAGATTTATTAGTGCTTAAGTTCTTGACCGACTATCTAACTAAACCGATCTATGTTTTTGGTGGTATTGGTTGTATTAGTTTTGTTTGTTCATTGACTGCGTTTCTTGCAGCCTTATTCTTCAAAATCACTCAAGGTGTAGATCTAGATGAAACGCCATTAGTGGTCTTAGGTGCGATGTTCTTCACGGTAGCTGTGCAGATATTTATGATGGGACTATTGGCGGACTTGATGATGCGTACCTACTATGAATCCCAAGGTAAAACTATATATGCCGTCCAAACACGTCTTAATTAATACGAAATGGCACTTTTGTCTGTCTGCGTTGTTGTTCTTCGCCCTCGCGATCCTCATGTATGTCTCATATACACTCCGGTCGCTCGGGCTCGAACGCCTAGCAGCCAGAGCAAAATGCCGATTTCGTAGTATGTGGTCATTGCTATACTTTGTCGCTGCGCTCTTTGCCATGACATTGAGCCCAGCTTTTGCCGCTCCAGACCTCAAAGCCAAAGTCGCATATAATCTCGAGCTTAATAATCAACTCAAGCTGAGAGTAACTAAAATCCCTACTGAGTTTGGCATGATAGACCTTGATGCTAATGGTCAGACTGTTGTTCCTAAGATAGGTTCAGTGATAGTAACTGAGACTACAGAAGATTTGCATATTAATGATGATGACTATAGTACTAGAGTGATACCTGCTGGCACTAAGTTCTATGCTCGTATCTTGTCTATTAGTCCAGAGCAGAAGTTCCAGAAAGACGGCTCGGTTAATATGGAGTTCTTTAAGTTTGAGCTGCCGAGTCATAAGCAAATATATTTGCGTGATCAAGCGCTGCAAGCTGATACTAGTGTTAAACATTCGAAGCTACGCAAGGCCTTGACCGTAGGTGCTTATTCTGTAGCTGGAGTGGTAGCGGCCCCGGTGGTTGCCGCTCTGGGACTTGGTCTTTCGGGTAATATTATTAGTCTAAGTGCGGGTGCAACCCCATATATCTATGGAGCCGCTGCTGTTCTTGGTGGCGGTATTGGGCTTGCTTATGGACTTATGCATAAAGGTACTATGCAGCGAGTCGAGCCTGGTACAGAAATAACAGTTAAACCAAGTGATAAGTGGCAGCTTTCTATGTCTAATGAGCTGCCGACCCTAGATGAGCTTAATAAGTCGCGCAAACAAGAAGAAGATCTTAAGTCGCGCATTGCTAACGATTGCAGTCCCGGGGCTGATTGTCCGCAGGATCCTCAGCTGCTGCCAGTTGTGCTTAATATAGTTAAAATCAAAAAAACCTCAGATCTTTATGGTAGTCCTTGTTTGAAAATCAACTTTGATTTTAAGAATAATACTAAGGAGAAGCTGAGATACAGTTCTATAGTCTTGGTAGATAGCATGGGGCGAGAATATGAAGCTAGTCCAATCTCGGCTGATGTGGATTTTATAGGTGAATTGCCGCCGTCAGCTACTTTGGTGATGAATTTCGCTACTGAGTTTCCCAAGTCGGTGCATTATTTACAAGTTAGAAGCTTGGTTAAGCGCAAAGTTTTGGCTAGTGTGAAAGTGGTGTTGCGATAGTATAAAGCTTAGATGCTGCACTCGCGTTGAAAGCGCAAAAACGAGCCGTCGGGCTCGTTTTTGCTATTAAAAATTGACTCAGGTGCCCTCGCTCGATAATCCTTAGTACGGGGTGGATTATAAGGGGGGTGTCTATTGACTATGGGATTAAGTCAAGAGCTACCTGAGTCATACTATTCGCTTGGGCAAGCATCGTTGTAGAAGCTTTCTGCAGGATTTGTAATTTAACTAACCTGCTGCTTTCTGATGCGATGTCAAGATCTCTAATACGAGATTCCGAAGCGGTAACATTTTCTGCATGGAGGTCTAAGAATGAGATCTTAGATTCGAGTGAATTCTGTACTGCACCTAGATGTGATCTCATCCTGTTAACGTTAGAGATCATGACATCTAAGTCTGCTAGAGTACCATTAGCACCGGTACCACTAAAGCTTGCGTCTTGTGAGTCTACGTTAGCTCCTGCTAAGTGTAATGTGTCTAGAGCAACAGATGAGCCTTCTGCTAACTTACCAGCTGCAGTTGTTGCAGCAACATCTATATCTATACCAGTAGCTGCTGCACCGGGAGTGATTACTATACTAGTAGTCTCGTTGGCATAAGCACCAGTTTGCAGAGTTTTAGTAGTACCATTCTTTAATAGTGCTTGACCATTGAATTTAACAGTGGTAGCAATATCATTGATAGTAGTAATACGTTCATTGATTTCTCTTTGAATAGCATCTTTCTCTGTGGTACCGTTAGTACCGTTAAGACCTTGAACCATAAGCTCTCTTATTCTGAAGAGATTCTCTTGTACAGCCTGCAGACCGCCATCCATGGTTTGCGTCATGCTCACACCATCAAGTGCGTTTTGTTTAGCTTTATGCAGACCGTCGATTTCAGCTTTAAGCTTATCAGCGATACTTAGACCTGCGGCATCGTCGCCGGCGCCATTAATTCTTTTGCCGGTTGACATGCGCTCTACAGATTTTTGCAATTCAGAAGTGTTCTTGAAGAGTGATCTCTGAGCGTATAGTGCGGCGGTATTTGTGTTGATTACGAAGAATGACATTTTGTTTGTCTCCCTAGATTAGTGACAAGTTCATCTATCGGAGCCAGTGGCGAAATGCTTTAAGCTTCTAAGCGAAAATCAACCTTACGGTCTAGTCTCTTAGATCGTCAAGGTTGATTTTGCGCTATTTATTTTTGCTTGAATATTATGGAATAAGATCAAGAGCAGCGGCTGGCAAGTTATTTGCTTGCGCTAACATCGAGGTTGCTGCCTTCTGTAATATTTGTGATTTGATCAATTTAGAGCTTTCTGCTGCTACGTCAAGATCAACCATCCTACCTTTAGAGGCAGTTACGTTTTCTTTGTGCAGGCTCAAGAACTCTATCTTAGATTCTAGAGCGTTACTGAAAGCACCTACTGAACCTCTCATGCGAGAAATATTACCTATCATTGTATCTATTTGGGTAAGTGGGGTTGCTGTCGTTCCAGTTGCACCACCTTGGGCAGCTACTGTGGCTCCAGAAATCTTAAGCTCATTAAGTGCAAATCCAGTAGACGTCCCTTCGTGTAATGAACCGTGCTCGGTGTCATTGGCTGCTCTATCGAGGTCTATATCTATATAGACACCAGTATTAGCAAGAGTACTGCTATTGCCTACACTTAATCCCGTAGTC
>JAYVUR010000124.1:0-11432 GCA_043787715.1 Candidatus Melainabacteria bacterium | reverse complement strand
CTTTTTGGTTTTAACTCAAACATAGTAGAGAGTAGATATGGACTAGAGGGCTATTTAGATCTTGCCATCTCTATGCTAATTATCTGCGGTGCAGTATTTCAGCTACCAGTAGTAATGCTAGTCTTGGGTCTCTGCGGACTTGTCACCAGTGCGTCTTTGTTGTCTGTATGGCGCCATGTGATACTTACAGCCTTCATTGCAGCTGCCGTACTTACACCAACACCAGACCCTATCACCATGAGCATAGTAGCCGGAGCGCTGATTGGATTATATTTCACGACGGCGGGACTGTTGAAGCTAGCTGGTAAATAATGTCAAAGTTACTCTGATAAACTATAACTATGCGCCAGCACCCTAATGAGCTAATCACCCGCAACCTAGAAGAGCAAGCTCGCACACGTCGCATTATGATACTTATAGCTTTCGTGCTACTTGCTGCATCTCTTGCGATGGCGTATTTGCAATTTACTTATGTTAGTAGCAAGATTAACGAAGCTGATAAATACTTCTCCGAGTACCGTAATGCTAGAGCCTTAGAGATTCTGCAAACAGCTAAGCATAAATATCATCAGAAAAATGATGATTTGGATTTCATGCTTATATATGCCTTCGTTAATTCTGATCGCTTCACTGAAGCTGAGAAGCTCGCCTCTGAGCTTGGTAACATACCAAGCAAATATCGTAATCGCTTCATAAAAGTAATGGAGATCGCTAGTTACAACGACAAAACCAAAATCATCACCCGCATGATAGATAGAGCCGGTAAGCTTGATCTTAAACCAGGTTTCTTTATCAAAACCAGTAAGAGTAGGGATTCTATCGATGATGAACTGAAGATACTTGAAGCCGGCTACAAGTATATGAAGGCGCGCAAGCACTCCTCAGATGGTGATGCGAATCTTGATAAGCTCGAGAACTACCTGCTGAAACGCTATCTAGAGATAGGTAATATTTACCTAGGCAATCAACAATACAAAGATGCTCTTGAGTTCCTCAAAAAAGCTAAAGAACTAGATGTCAGCAAGAATTCTCCGCTTAAATCCGAGCTGCACTACAGCTTGGGTGTGGCTTACCGCAACACAGGTAATTACAATCAAGCCGTAGAGAACATTTCTGAGAGCGCACAGCTCGGTAGTGGGCGCGCTAAAGTCATGCTAAGTGATATCAACTATGAAGCTGCCGACAAAGTAGAACCCGCAAAAGAAGAGAAGAAGGGTGCTAGACTATTCGGCAAGAAAGAAGCGAAGCCGGAGCCTAAGCCGGCTAGTAGCGAAGTTAAAACTACAGAAGCAGCGCCGGCTGCATATGCTGCCCAATAAAATCAGTACAAACCTGACCAGACTGAAACACCGGGTGATCCATCACTTTTAGGTGGAAGGGCACTGTGGATTTAATACCAGTGATGGTGAACTCGTCTAAACAGCGATGCATACGCTTCACTGCCTGCTGGCGATCTGGAGCCCAGACTACAAGCTTAGCTAAGAGTGAATCGTAATTAGGCGGTACGAAATAATCTGTGTAACAGTGAGTATCGACGCGCACACCTAAGCCACCTGGTGGCATAAAACCAGTTATATGACCTGGGTTAGGCATGAAATCCATATCAGGATCTTCAGCATTAATACGGCACTCAATAGAGTGTCCGTGTATTTTCACATCTTCCTGATTAATACTAAGCTTCTCTCCTGAAGCGATACGCAACTGCCACTGCACCAAATCTATACCTGTAATCATTTCAGTGACGCAATGCTCAACTTGTATGCGAGTGTTCATCTCGATGAAATAATATTCCTGAGTATCCGGCAAGAAAATATATTCAATAGTACCAGCACCTTCATAATCAACTGCTTGAGCAGCTTTGACAGCATCAGCACCCATGCGAGCACGCAACTCAGCTGTAATCACTGGCGACGGTGCTTCTTCTATAAGTTTTTGGTGACGACGTTGCACCGAACAATCACGCTCACCCAAATGAATACAATGACCATAAGCATCAGCTAGCACTTGCACTTCAATATGCTTCATGCGCGTGATGAACTTCTCTATATAAACACCAGCATTACCGAAGGCATTGCGCGCCTCTTGCTGCGCCGCCGTGAAGTTCTTCTCCAGTTCAGCACGATTATTACAGACTCTCATACCGCGACCACCACCACCAGCAGTAGCTTTAATGATGACTGGATAACCGATGGTCTTCTCAACCAGCTTAACTGCGTTCTCTATAGAATCTACTAACCCATCAGAACCGGGCACACAAGGCACTCCAACCTTAGTTACAGTCTCACGCGCAGTCGCTTTATCACCCATATTGCGAATCGCATCAGAATTAGGACCGATGAATTTGATACCGTGTTCCTTACACACATCAGCGAAATGTGCGTTCTCAGCTAGAAACCCATAGCCGGGGTGTATAGCATCAGCACCCGAGACTAACGCTGCACTAATAATTGAAGGAATATTCAAGTAACTCTTAGGTGATGGTGCCGGACCAATACAAAACGCTTCATCAGCCATGGTCACGTGCATACTATCTTCATCAGCTTCAGAATAGACAGCGACGGTTTTGATATCGAGCTCACGGCAGGCTCTGATTACTCTTAAAGCGATTTCACCACGGTTTGCAATTAGGACTTTTTTAAGCATGTCCCATCTATTATACTCAACGCGACGACCATGATTATCCCGTCTGCCCAGATCAAGGTTATAATATAGCCTTGATGAGACGCATTTTAGCCTTAATAGCATTATTATTTATTAGCAGCAATACAGTATTAGCCGAAGAAGCTCTGAGCAACAGTATTACTCAAAACGGCATTACCAGTACCGTCGTTGGCGATACCAGTAAAGTAGATCTGACTAAACTTGAAGAAACGCGACGTATCCAAGCACAGCAATTACAGATGATCATGCGAATGAATCGTGCTGAGGATTTACGTAATGCTGAGATTCACAAACGTCATGAAGGTTTTATCAAAAACATCTCTGCACTTTCAGCACCAACCATTGAGGTAAGCAAAACCGAAGAGCTTAAAACTACTAACAAGAAATGTGGTTTTTGGTCTAGATTATTCGGCTGTGCCGAAGACACCGTGGTTGCGAAACCCGCACCCCTACCTAATGACTCGGGGACGCCAGCACTAGATGATTTCTAGATGCGCGCAAGAATTTTCATATCGTATTCAGATGCTTGCAACTCTTGCTTAAACGCTTCAGAAAGTTGCACTGTAAAATCATGTTCAAGTCTTGAATACAAATCTATCGCACAAGAACCAAACTCAGGCCAAGTATGAATATTAAAATGCATATCATCAGAGGTCAGAGTGGCCGTTACCCCTTCAGGTTGAAACTGATAGAAGGACTCGGTCTCAATAACAATATCCACACTCTTGCATGCACGTAATAATGCGGTTTTGAGCTCTTCGCTCTTCGCTAGTGTTTTAGGGTTAGCTCCGTAGAAGTCAACAATAATGTGAGAGTTCGCCACTATAGCGGCTGATTATAGCGCACAAAAATTAGTAATATTAATTAAATATAAACGCTGAAAACCCGCTCCAAATCTGCTAAAATCACTATCCGCATGTCTAAGCAACACAGCAAATTCTATAGCTCTACTGAAGTCAGTCAAGACTGGCGTTTAATAGATGCAGAAAATCAGACTCTTGGCCGTCTGGCTACCAAGATCGCTAACGCTCTTCGCGGCAAAGATAAGGCTACATTCACGCCTAATCAAGATTGTGGTGATTACATAGTAGTTATTAACGCTGAGAAATTCAAAGTCAGTGGACGTAAAGAAGAACAGAAAAAATATTACCGTCACAGCGGTACTCCAGGTGGTTTCAGATCTGAGACTCTCGGTGACTTGCGCAATAGAAGACCGTTAGAGGTTATACGCAGAGCCGTGAAGGGCATGCTACCTCACAACCGTCTCAGTGAGAGACTTATAACCAAGCTGAAGATCTACGCTGGTGCTGAGCATCCACATGCTGCACAAATCAAGTAACAGGAATATATAATGAGCAAGAAAACTAAATCACCAACAATGAAAACTGGCAAACGCAAATGTGCAATTGCACGCGTTAAGCTTGTCGAGGGTAATGGCAAAGTTACTATTAATAACAAAGATGTCTCAGCTTACTTCGGACCACAAGAGTCTATCCAAGACAAGCTAAGAAGACCTTTTGAGCTTACTGGTACTATCGGCAAATTCGATGTTGTCGCTACTATCAAGGGTGGTGGACGTATCGGTCAAGCTGATGCCCTAATGTATGGTATCGCCAAGATACTTGCTGTAATGAGCACTACTAATCGCAGCAATCTTAAGGCTGGTGAATTGATTACCCGCGACTCACGCATCAAGGAATCTAAGAAATACGGCCGTAAGAAGGCTCGTAAACGCTTCCAGTTCTCTAAGAGATAATTATTACGTTTTTTTAACAATACTAGCCTTTTGTTTTGCTATTATTATCCATGTCTTAGTGTTACCGCGACTGAAACACACTCGTTCCCATCCCGAACACGACAGTTAAGGCAGTCAGCAACGACAATACCTGGTGGGTAACCGCCCGGAAAGATAGTCCGACGCTAGGTCATTTTTCTTAACAAAAACGAGCCCTTTGGCTCGTTTTTGTGCTTTTAGCCTCGAGTGCAGAATATTTATCTTTGCGCAATGGATTGCTTCACTATGTGTCTCACAATGACAAGTGGCTGTGCTAATTGCAATGAAGACGATTAATCTTTCAGCATCACCTTGCCGCGCCTACGTATCTTAAATTTCGCTTCTATCTTAGCGATGAAATGCAATGTCGCTAGGGTGAACACCGAAAATAAAAGCGCATCAAACAAATAACCAAAAGCAATAATACAACCGATCGCAGCTTCAACCCAGATCGTAGCGGCAGTAGTGAGTCCCTTAACGATACCTTCCTTGTTCATGATACTGCCCGCACCAAGGAAACCTATCCCCGTAACAACCTGCCCCATCACTCGAGTAGGATCAGCACTAGGCAGTCCACTCTGCTCAACAGCGAAAATAGAATACTGCACGAATAACATAGAACCCAGCGCAATAAGTATAGAAGTACGAATACCAGAAGGCTTATTACTAAGCTGACGCTCGAAGCCGATCATACCGGCACAAATCACCAGCGTAAGAATCTTAAACCAGAACATCGCATCCATATGCGCTGTTAAAGCGGACCAATTTAATTGAGGAATCGTACTCACAACTATATTATGCCCGAGAAATACTAGTTATTCCAACATTGTCATTATTAGCCGCGTAGCAACGTAATAATCCCCTTGCGATGACGCATGAGGATCGCCACGCCCCTTCGGGGCTCGCGATGACAGTCTAGGCTTTCACCGGCTCAGCTTGTTCAAGCAGCGCACGGATAGATAGGGAGATACGACCTTTGAAGGTATCCACGCCTATGACTTTGACTTCAACCTCATCATCAATACTCAGGAAATCCTCAATACGGTTCACACGCTCAAGAGCAATCTGTGAAATGTGAATAAGGCCACTGACACTAGGAACGATTTCACCAATCGCACCAACGCCATCGATAATCTTAACGATCTTAACAGTCCAGATCTCGCCTTCTTTAACACCATTAGCCATCAGTTCAACAAGCTCAAGCGCACGATTACCAGCAGCTGGATCCATAGCATATATAGAAACCTTACCAGTATCATCGATATTAATCTCAGCGCCAGTCTCAGCTAGTATCCACTTGATATTCTTGCCTTGACCACCGATTACAGCACCGATACGATCCTGATCTATCTGCGTAGAGATGATACGCGGAGCAGTAGGACGAAGTTCTTCACCAGCTTTAGAAATGACTTTAGCCATCTCGCCTAGGATGTGCAATCTACCGTCACGACCTTGTTCTATCGCTTTACGGATAACTGCCATTGGGATACCTTGGATCTTAATATCCATCTGCAGAGCTGAAACACCTTCAGCGTTACCAGCTACTTTGAAATCCATATCACCAAGGAAATCCTCGATATCTTGGATGTCAGTAAGTACTGTCGCTTTATCGCCTTCTTTAACTAGACCCATCGCAACTCCAGCTACAGGACACTTCACTGGCACGCCGCCGTTCATAAGAGCGAGCGAACTAGCACAGGTAGAAGCCATCGAAGTAGAACCAGCTGATTCTAGAACTTCAGAGACTATGCGAATAGCATAAGGGAAATCATCACGTGACGGTAAAGACGGCTCAACAGCTCTTTCAGCAAGAGCACCATGACCAACTTCTCTACGACCAGGTCCACGATTAGGTTTCACTTCACCAACTGACCAGCCTGGGAAATTGTAGTTATGCATATAATATTTCTCAGTCTGAGAATCGATACTGTCGAATTTCTTCGCTTCAGATTCTGGGCCTAGAGTGAGTATAGATAGCACTTGAGTGTCACCACGAGTGAATAATCCATCACCATGCACCGCAGGTAACTGACCCACCTCTACTGATATAGGACGCACTTCAGTCGGTTTACGACCATCAGCACGAATACCAGTTTCACTGATTTGTTTGCGTAATAGTTTTTTCTCGTATTGCTTGATCTCAGCAGCGATAATAGCCTTAGGGTTAGATCCTAAGTACGCGACTAGTGCATCATCTGCAGCACGCTTAGCAACAAGCTCAGTAACAGCAGCTTCAATATCAGTATGTGCTTTGTCGAACTGTTCATTACGCAGCTTCTTATCGGTGATACCGCTAATAGCCTTGATGATTAGATCATGACCAAGCTTCTTCACTAGTTCAGTCAGTTCTGCGTTAGTCTCAGGTTCAGCTAAGACTTCCTTAGTAACACCACACTCGCGCGCGAAATCCACCATCGCTGTAACCTGCTTAGAAACTTCCTTCTGGGCGAACTCTATAGCATCGATAATCACAGAATCTGGAACGAAAGTCGCACCAGCTTCTACCATCATCACCGAGTCTTTAGTCGCAGCGACTATAAGGTCTAAATCTGAAGCCTTGATTTCTTCGTCACTTGGATTGACTATGAACTTGCCATCAGCATCACGCGATATACGCACCGCACCTACAGCTGCTGACGATGGCAGACCAGAAAGCTCAAGAGCGAATCCAGCACCAATCATCGCAAGGATATCAGAAGGTGCAGAATAATCTGTGCTTAAAGTCATAGCGTTGATCTGAATATCATTGCGGTAGTTATCCGGGAATAACGGACGAATAGGACGGTCTATCAAACGCGACACCAGCACCGCCTTATCAGAAGCCTTACCCTCACGTTTGAACCAGCCACCCGGGATTTTACCGACAGAATACATCTTCTCCTCGAAATCCACCATAAGCGGAAAATAATCTATACCCGCTCTTACTGTTTTAGATTTAGTTACAGAAACTAAAAGAACAGTATTGTTACATCTAACTTCAACAGCAGCTGTTGCTTGCTTAGCGTACTTACCAGTACTAATGGTGATCTGTTTACCACCGACTTCTATTGTTTTTGATTTTACTTTTGACATTATATTTTTCCTTTACTTATTTAAATCGTGCTTTACAAACGGGTTTCGTGCCCATGCTAGTTTTGCTTATGAAACCCAGAAGCAAACAACTATCAGATGATTGCACGGGTTATTACTTACGTAAACCTAGAGTCTCGATTACTTTACGATATCTATCTAAATCTATTTTTTGCAAATATTTAAGCAGCTGTTTGCGCTTACTTACCTTGAAGAATAGACCACGCTTACCGTGATGATCCTTAGGGTTCTTCTGCAGGTGCTCAGTTAGCATCTTAATATCCTTATTAAGGATTGCTACTTGTACTTCTGTTTTACCAGTGTCTTTTTTGTTAGTGCCGAATTGCTCTACTAGCTCAGCTTTTTGTTCTTGTGTTATTGCCATTATTCTCTTCTTTCCTTGTTTATTCAGCTATGAATTTTAGCATGTAAATACGTGCTGAGGACGGCTTCTGGGCGAGGGGGAATATTACAAAATTATGGTTTTAATGCGGAGCTTCGTTTTTGTAGGCTATACCCTATGAATCTAGATTTATAGGGTATAATAGATGAACTTGACTTCTTAGGGTATAATAGAAGAACTATGAGTTTAGACCCGAAACTACTCGAAACCATAGCCTTTTGGCAGGACAACTACCAAGACTGGGCTAAGAACATGGCCCCAAGAATGGGCTACGACTTAGAACTTCCGCGCGATCTAGCAAGAGCACTTATAGGGGTGCGCCGCTGCGGCAAAAGCTACCTCTCTGCCCAAATCAATAAACGACATCTCAGCTCCACCTGCTATGTCAACTTCGAAGACCCCTATTTTAGTCTTAATAGCGAAGTTAGCGTCCTAGATCAGATCCCTACTGCCTTCAAACAACTCTATGGCAGCGAAGCTAAATACTTAGTCTTAGATGAAATCCAAAACATCAAGAACTGGGAAAAGTGGGTGCGTAAAATTATTGATGCTAAAAAATATCAACTAATCATCACCGGCAGTTCAGCGACCTTATTATCATCAGAATTATCCAGCGCACTTACCGGTAGGTGCTTAGAGACTAAGGTGTGGCCGCTATCCTTCCGTGAATACCTTAAGTTCAAACCATGTTCAACTGATAATTATTTATCTGAGCTAGAACAGTATTTTAATGATGGTGGATTCCCGCGAGTACAATTCGGCAATAAAGATGAACTGCTAAGACAATACTTGCAGGACATCATCTACAAAGACATAGTAGTAAGACATGCTGTAAGAGATATAGCCGCCCTCAACACCGTAGTACAATATCTGCTCAGTAATATCTCATCTAAACACAGTTTTAGCAGCATCAAAAAAGCCTTCGGCATCAATGTCGATACGGCGATTAATTTCGCTAATTACTGCGAGTCTGCTTTCTTGCTCTTCAGCATCAAAAAATACGATAGGAATCTCAAGGTGCAAAGCCGCAACCCAGTCAAGGTCTACAGTATAGACACTGGGCTAAGGCAAGTTAACGCTTTCTATCACAGCACTGATATCGGCAAGCTCGCTGAGAATGTGGTGTTCATAGAGCTTAAACGCAGGGGGCATAAACTCTATTATCACCAAGCTAACTATGAAGTAGATTTTCTAGTCGTTGACGGCTTGAGACCAAGTCAAGCTATCAACGTCTGCTATGACAATCTTGAGAAAGCTGAGACTTATGAAAGAGAAACTCAATCTATGCTCGAATGCTTAGAAGAGTACAATTTAATTGAAGGACTAGTGCTAACTAAGAACTACGAAGATAATGTGGAATTCGATGGTTATAAGATTAAGTTTTTGCCACTATATAAATTTTTGACGAAGGAGCAATAATTAATTTGTGCTTAATCCAGTTACAACCACATTAACTATGCATTTTTGGAGCATCGTTACTGATATTGGCATCATACTTAGCACAGCGCTTATCCTAGGTGCTATAGCAATACGCTTAAAAATGAACCCTATAGTTGGCTACTTAGCTGCTGGCATATTTCTGGGTGGTAGTGGCAGCTTACATTTAGTAAAAGCGGTTCATGAAGTTGAAGCGATATCCGAACTTGGGGTTTCTTTACTTTTGTTTAGCATAGGCTTAGAATTTTCTTGGCAAGAACTCAAAAAATTCCCAGCAAGCACGGTTAGGGCTGGAATATTACAAATCATATTAACCCCACTAATAGTCTTCGTAGTGACTTACGCAGCTGGAGTGGATTACAGACTGGCGATACTGCTAGCACTTATGCTAACTCTAAGCAGCACAGCTACAGTATTGCGCTCGCTAATGGACCTTACTGAGATCGATAGCGTGCACGGACGCTATGCCACTGCGATACTACTATTACAAGATATTGCGGTAGTGCCTTTTACTATTATTGTTTCAGTTGCCTGCTCAGGTATTAAGACTTTGCATTTCGATCCAAGTCATCTACTGCTTATTGTTGCAAGCATAGCAGCCTTAATTCTAGTCTTATATATCAGTATCAATAAAATCGCTGACCCAATCTTCAGTCTCTTCTCACTAGAAAACAATCGCGAGATGGGTATACTGCTTGCAGCCATCAGCAGCATAGGATCCGCATGGATAGCTCATCATATCGGTCTCACTCCAGCTATTGGAGCCTTCCTTGCTGGCATGCTCTTAGGTAGTTCTAAGTTCGCTCCACAAATCCGCGCTGACGTCTCACCACTGAAAGTCATCTTCCTCACTCTATTCTTCGGCTCTGCTGGTATGGTAGTCGACCCTCATTGGCTTATTGCTAACTTATTACCAGTACTTGCGATTACAGCGTTAGTGATGGCATTTAAGACCATCTTCACCATCGCAATATTCCGGCTTTGCTGTGACACCTTCTCAGTGGCAGTAGCTTCTGGTCTATGTATCTCACAGATAGGAGAGTTCGCCTTCGTGCTTAGTAGTATCGCTTATAAAGCAAGAGTGCTACCAACTGACTTATACCAGTTGATGGTCTCCGTTACCATTGTGAGTATTTTCGTCACACCATTCATCGTCAAAGCCGCACCAATAGCCGGTCTTAAGCTACACCGCCTACTCTTCAAGGGACATAGCCCTGTGCAGAATAGTAATAATATAAAACCTATCCCTAATCTTATGGTGGTACTGGGCTTCGGACCAGCAGCAAGAGAAGTGGTGGAGAAAATTAAAGATTTGGATTTTAAAATTATAGTTATAGATCTCAACAAAGATTGCGTAACCCTAGCTAAACAAATGGGTTTAGAAGCATATATCGGTGACATAAGACAAATAGATGTGCTCAAACATTACCAAGTCCAACAAGCAAAAATAGTATTAGTCACTGTACCCGGACACGCTGCTGCAATTCAAGCAATAGACAACTCGCGCAGACTAGCTCCACAAGTAAAAATTATCGCTAGATCACGCTACCACGAGAATGTAGCGAGTCTAATTCGTGCTGGTGCAGAGATAGTGATAGACGAAGAAGTTGAAGTCGGAGATAAGTTAGCCAAGGCAATATTATCTTAATATAGAAATCATTATTGATTTGCTAAGCGTCTCAAGACTAATAATCTATAATTGTAGGGCTGAAGGGGTATTACCTCAGCTGGATAGAGGACTCGGCTACGAACCGAGGCGTCAGGAGTTCGAATCTCTTATACCCCACCATTAAAAAGTAAAATGCCGCCTCAAAGAGGCGGCGTTTTGCTTTTTAGGCAGCTGTAGGATTTGGGCTCTAGAAGCCTCTGTTCATGATAGCGGCTACGACCGAGGCAGGAGGGGTTGAGCACACTAAAATCTAAACTTAAGCGTTAGACCCCCAAGGCTAGCGCATGAAGAATCGGCCTCAAGATAGGCTTTTCAGGTTACGGGGGTCTGGCCAAAAACCCAAAATCATGAGGAAATATTCTCATGATTACAAACAAATTATCCATAGTAGGTTATTTCAAAGATCTTAAGGATCCACG
>JAYVUR010000123.1:0-8077 GCA_043787715.1 Candidatus Melainabacteria bacterium | reverse complement strand
CTCTGAAGTGCAGATAGCTCAGCTGGAGCAAGTTTAAGTTCAAGAATCTCTTCAATACCAGTAGAACCAAGCTTAGTAGGCACGCCGACGAAGACACCCTTAATACCATATTCACCATCTAAATAGCATGAGCAAGGGAGTATAGCTTTGGTGTCTTGCAGTATCGCTTGAATCATCTCAACAGAAGAAGAAGCTGGAGCGTAGAAAGCTGAACCAGTTTGAAGCAAGTTCACGATTTCGATACCACCCTTCTGAGTGCGCTCTATGATTTGTGCGATCTTCTCTGCAGAAAGTAATTCTGGAAGTGGGATACCAGCTACAGTAGTGTAGCGAGCAACAGGTACCATATCATCACCGTGTCCGCCCATAACACAAGGTTGTACATTCTTAATAGATACATTCAAGGCTTCGGCTATGAAGAAAGCCATGCGCGAACTATCAAGCACGCCAGCCATGCCGATGATTTTGTTCTTAGCAACGCCTTTCTTAGAAAGGATTTCATAAGTTAGCTGAGTCATCGCATCAACTGGGTTAGAAACCACGATAAATATTGCGTTAGGTGAATATTTGTGCGCATTCTCAATGCAGCTTGTAACTATCTGCGAATTCTTAATGAGAAGATCATCGCGGCTCATACCGGGTTTGCGCGCAAGACCTGCGGTCATCAGCACTATATCAGAATTGGCACTGAGGCTATAATCATCGCCGCCAGTAATGCTGCGATCATGCAACTCAACTGGTCTAGCTTCCATAAGATCTAGTGCTTTACCAGCAGCAATGCCACCAGCCACATCTACTAAAACTACATCAGCGAGATTTTTTTCTGAGATACGCTGAGCTGCTGTAGCTCCTACGTTACCGGCGCCGATTACTGTTACTTTTGCTCTTTTCATAAAATTTTTGGGCTCCTTAAATAAGCACCATTAATATTATGCCCAGTAATTTTGATGATTGGATTTGCTTGTTGTGACGGGCTCTATACACAAGATAATCGCCAAGTGAATTATTGCTAAGATAAAATCTATGAACGAGCAATCTCTTACAGATCTAGGAATCAGCGCCCCGACTCTTGTTAATCTCAATACTGAAGATTTATATCGCGAGTCGCGCGCACGCGCTGAAACACAGATTACTAATCAAGGCGTCTTAGTTGCTGATACTTGCCCGCATACGGGTAGAGCTGTGAACGATAGATTCATAGTGCGCAATGCTGCAAGCGAGACATTAGTCGCTTGGGGTGATGTTAATAAGTCCATATCGGAGGAGAGCTACCAAGCTATTCGCGCACAGTTTCTTGCTTATGCTAGTAGCCGCCAGTCATTATTCGTGCAAGATCTGAGAGCGGGAGCTGACCCTAGTACAGGAATTAAAGTGCGGGTAGTTACTGAACTTGCTTGGCACTCACTGTTCATGCGTAATATGCTGGAACCTAGTAGGGAAGAGGGTTTTAATCCTGACTATCATGTGATAGATATCCCTAGCTTCAAGCCTGATGATTATAAACGTTACGGACTTAACTCAGATACTTTTATATTAGTTAATTTCGCTAATCGTGAAGTGCTTATCGCGGGCTCTAAATATGGCGGCGAGATGAAAAAATCTGTATTCAGTATCTTGAATTATTTATTGCCGCAGCGCGGCATTATGTCCATGCACTGTTCAGCTAACACTGATGCTGATGCAAATGTGGCGATTTTCTTCGGGCTATCTGGCACTGGCAAGACTACCTTATCTACAGAAGCGGGGCGTTACCTTATTGGTGATGATGAGCATGGTTGGAATGATGAAGGGGTCTTTAATTTCGAGAATGGTTGCTACGCTAAAACCATAGGGCTGAGCTTAGAGACTGAACCTGAAATCTACAACACCACTAGGCATAAGGGTTCTACCGTGGAGAATGTGCCTATTATCAATGGTGAATTAGATTATAACGATAAATCCATAACTGAGAATGGTAGGGTTTCGTATCCACTGGATTTTATTCCGCATGCGCTTACTGCTAACTACGCTAAGGAGCTTGATGGCGGAGTCTTCGCTGATCGTTATGTGCGCAAGCATCCGCGTAATATTATTATGCTGACTTGTGATGCTTTCGGGGTATTGCCTGCGGTGGCTAAACTGTCGCCGGAAGATGCTAAGCGTGAGTTTCTTACTGGCTACACCGCCAAAGTCGCTGGTACTGAGCAAGGTACTAAAGAACCTAAAGCTACTTTTAGTCATTGCTTCGGGGCGCCATTCATGCCGCTACAACCTAGTGTTTATGGGGATCTGCTCGCTACTAAAATCGCCAAGCATGATGTTAATTGCTGGCTAGTGAATACTGGTTGGGCGGGCGGTGCTTACGGACTAGGTAAGCGCATGCCACTTAAACTTACTCGTTCTATTATTAGTCATATTCATGATGGCAGTCTTGCGCGCGAAACTTTGCGCAAGCATAAGATGTTTTGTCTTGATGTGCCTGAATCTATAGCTATGCCAGAACAGGAGTGGACTGATGCTGGAGAATACCAGAAGTCTGCACTAGCTTTGTGTGATTTATTTGAAGAGGCGCATCATAAGATAGCAAAAATGTGATGTTGATCACATTTTTGCGCTGTCACAGCGAGTGCATAGTCTAAGCTTTGCCCTTAGTGGATCACTTCCTCGCTTCGCTCAGGATGACGTTTTAATAGGGTAACAATAGTTCTCAATATCTGTAATTAGTTTATTTAATTCACTACGGTCTAAGGCCGAGACGAAAACTGGCTTGAAGTCAGCGTACTTGGCGCGTAAGTTTGCGATAAGGTCTTCGCAAGCCGTGTCATTCTGACGAAGAATCTCTTCGCTGCTGTTTAGGGATCCTTCGCTGCGCTCAGGATGACGGGATACCTGCTCGGGATGACGCAAAAGATCAATCTTGTTAAAGACATAAATCTTCGGCTTATCGCCAGCACCTAAGCTTGTAAGTATTTCTTCGACTACAGTAATTTTTTTGTGGATGTTATTATCGCTAACATCGATTACATGCAAAATGAGGTCTGCTTCAACTATTTCAGCGAGTGTAGATTTGAATGCTTCAATCAAATCAGGCGGCAAATCTTGGATGAAACCAATGGTATCAGCGACCATGACTTTTTTGCGGGTATTGGGTAAGAATAGTTCGCCGATTTTAGAATCTAGAGTGGCGAAAAGCGCATCTGCGATATAGACTTCTTGTTTTTTGGTGACGGCTTTAATCAGTGTGCTTTTGCCGGCATTAGTATAACCTGCTATCGCAACAGTTTTGAGCGACTTATTACGGCGCGACTCGCGGTGGCGCTGCTGCACCTTACTATAGAACTTCAGCTTCTCTTCAACAGCCTTGCTGCGATTCTGCAAGTGGCGTTTCATGATTTGAATATTGGTTTCACCCACACCGATGGTACCTATACCGCCACCTTGGCGAGTAAGCTGAAGACCCATACCGAATATTCTTGGCCCCATATGTTTAATGCTTGCCATTTCGATTTGCAGCTTGGCTTCAGCAGTAGTGGCATGCTTATCAAAAATTTTAAGTATCAAGTCAATGCGATCCCAAACTTGGATTTTCTTGGGGACAGTGAATCTTGTATCTTGTTCTTTTTGTTTTTCTGTTTGAAACTCAATACAAAGCTCCTCAAGGTTATAAATCTGGCGCGGCTTCATGATATTGTTCACCACAATTACATCTAAATTCTTAAGACTGCCATCCTGAGTGGCTATTTCTTCAAGCAGCTCAGTGACTTTGCCGCCGCCGACATAAGTCTTGTAGTTAGGGGTGCTGCGCTTTTGCATGGTCTTAAGCGTAGCTATGCCGCCATAGGTTTTGACTAGGCTTTCAAGTTCTTGCAATCTCAGTTCAGACTCTTGCTTGGAAGTGTCGGGGGAGATTATATCTATTAGTACAGCTTTTTCTTGCATTTGTTTGTCATTGTGTCATTGAAGTGTCATCCTGAACGCAGTGAAGGATCCCTGTTGCGTGGCGGTATGGGGGTTCTTCACTTCGCTCAGAATGACGGGCTTCACATTCGCAATGACACATTAATTCACACCCGATTTAATTCGACTACTTATTTCCAGTATCCGCTTCGCAACCGTCTCTAGTTTAGAGCTACTGAGTCCGCAAGTAGGTATGCGCAGGAATTTAGAAGCAATAAGCGGCACGTAGAAATGTTGATCAAGACATTCATTATATAGTTTGCGTGCGAACTCTCTGTCGTTAATACGCAGGGATACGAAAAACCCACCATCGGGTCTAATCACTTCAAGCCCGTTAGCAATAGGCATAATAGGCTCACTGCCACTAGCGCCCAGAGCTTGCATAAAAACTTGCGAGCGCCCTTGGATAAGATCGCTAACTTCTTGTTGGAACTGATGTACGTTAGCAAGCTTCGCCATATCTTTAAGTACACGCAAGGCTATCTCTTGACCGGTACGTGAAGCATTACTGAATGTTCCGCGTATCACGCCACCTACAGTATCGCGCCACTGATTAGCATGATCAATGTTAGAAGTTAGTAGAGTCGCTACGCCAACGCGCGCGCCATACATGGCGAAGCTCTTTGATACTGTGCCTGCGATAACTATATTGAGCTTATCCTTGTTGGTTTCTGGTCCATTAGCAGTAAGGAAGAATTTTGGCAGGAAACTCAAGCGAGAATAATCTTTACCACCAGGTCCATAATCGAGGTAGGCAGTGTCGATAATCATAATAATCTCACGCTCTTCTAGTCCGCGACCGATATCAGTAAGTCTTTGTCTGTAGATAGCTTGTGCCATCTGCTCCCAAGCAGCCTCGCTGTAGTCCTTGCCTAGTGGGTTATCGAAAGGAGTATTAAGTAAAAACACAATCTTAGCTGTCGGATATTTTTCGCAACTAAAGGCTAGTGTGTCTTTGAAGGATTGGATATTGAAGTTCGCATCTTTATCTAAGATATCGAAATTCACTAGTGCCTTGCGTTCGCTGCCAAGAGCGACACTATCGTAGCCAGCCCAATGTGGATTATGAGAAATAATCACATCATCTTTAGTGGTGAGCGCTGAGAGCGCGATGCTAATTGCGTTAGTGCCGCCAGCAGTTACTATCTCAGCCTTATATATATGTTTAGATTCTAATAGGGATAGGGTTTTTTTGCCGAGTATTTCTTCAGAGAGTAGCGCGCCGAGTTCAGGGATGCCGGGAGTGGGGCAGTAACTCATATCTAGTCCACCGCGAGCAATTTCTTCAGCTACTTCGTTGACCGCAGCTGGCACCAATAGAGAGCCATCATCCGCATGGGCAGCGCCCACTATCGCTAGTAGCTTACTTTGGTCCTTGTCGTTGCTGGCTTCTTGAATCAAACCAACAATAGGATCTTTGGATATGCGTGCTTCGCTGCTGTAAAAAACCATGAAACCCTGATATTATAGCAGTTTGATACCCATGAAAAGCTCTCGTTTCGGCAAGCTAAATTTATTTTTTTACTGGATTGTCAGGACTTTTTTTTTGCTGCCTTATTATTCATTATTCTATAAGGTTGAAGTGGAGGGTATTACTAAAATAGATTGGTCTAAGAACTACGTTATTGTTTCTAATCACCGTTCTATGCAGGACCCACCACTACTTGCTCATGCCTCTAAAACCGCTGTGGCTTTTTTGGCCAAAAAAGAATTATTCACTAGCCCAGTATTCGCTTGGCTAATTCATGCTCTTGGCGCTATTACTCTTGATCGAGACAAGCCTGAAGCAAGTTCGATGAAACTTGCCAAAGAAGCGCTTGGGCTTTGGGGTTGGAACCTTGGTATTTTTATTGAAGGCACTCGCTCTACTACTGATACCCTCGGTGAGCCGCATCTAGGTCCTATCTTCGTGGCGCGTTTGGGCAAGGCTGAGCTACTACCAGTTGGCATTACTTATAAATCTAAACGCCATATTGTGATTCGTTTCGGTGAACCTTATAGGGTAGATAAAGAGCGGGGTATGGAAGAGCAGGCGTGGTATTGCTTAGAGAAGATTTCTAAACTTTGCGATTATAAGATGCCTGCGCGTTAATCTGCTGCAGCAAAGCGACGGCTAACCAAATCCCAATCAATAACTCGCATAAATATTTCCAGATATTTATCCTTGCCTGCAGTAGTTACGCCGAAATCCTTATCGTAAGCGTGCTCGTAAACATCAAGTGCTAGTATCGGCACCACGAAATTAGGGAAATTATCACTGTGAGTGTTAAGTCCGTAGTTAACTAATCTGCCATTAAGCAAGTTAACGCAAGTCAGCGACCAGCCTTTAACTTGGCGCGCAATATTACTTAGGTTCTTAATATAGTTATCGAAGCTACCGAAATCTCTATCTATAGCTTTAGTCAGTGCGCGCGAGCGCTTGCCGTTATCGCTATTCATATTAGAGAAATAAATATCATGCAGCGCCATGCCATTGAGCGCGAAGGCTAGGTTCTTAAGATGATTAGCATCCAGTTCACCAGCGGTGTAGCTTGTGAAATATTTTTCAGCTGCATTGACCTTATCCACGTAACCTTTATATAAACCGAGGTGGTTCTCTAAAATGGCTTTACTAAGACCAATTTTGCTTGAGTCTTTAACTAGATGGCTGAAGTCTTTAAGAAGGTAAGCACCGTTCTTATACTCTGGGTAGAGCCAATCATCATCGTCAGCCTTAGCTGGTAGTGATTGTAGCGCCGCCGCTACTCCAAGTGCTGCTCCGCTTAAGAGGAATTTACGTCTGTCTAATTGTTCTTGCATATGTTTTACTATGATAGCTTTATTTGCTTCATAATGCTTTGGCAAAACTGTGTAACAAGGCCTTTATCTTCCGCAACAGTTTTAGCTTTTGCTTGTATATATAATTGAGCCTGATCATTAGCAGCAATAGTTTCTACTTGTGCCTTAGTATCTGCTTCCATATTTTTTGCGGTTTGCTTTGTTAAAGCTGTAATCGTATCCTTGCTTATTACTTGTGTAGTTCGTACTGCTATATTCAGCTGCTCAGCTAGCTGAGTGTTTAAGCCTACTCGAATAAAAATATTGCTAATATTTTTTGCAGTTTTATTTTTGAGTAATTTGGCTAGCGCATCAATGGTGTTAAATAATAAATCAGCTTCGGTATCTATAATTAGAGTGCAGTTTTCTAGGTTGGTAATTTGATTGGCAAAGATTGCAGCACAATCACCCAGAAACTCATCTCTGCTTGGGACTTTAATTTTTTTATTTGGCTCAGCAGGATCATAATCCAGCATATCTTCTTTTTGGGGTGGACTAAGGCTTAAGTGCAGCTGCTTAATCCCCAGTCCTTGCTCCTTGAAGCTTGAGGAGATGCGATTTGCTGCTGTTTCAGCGTTCTGATCATCTTTGCGTATGCCTATCGCCAAAATGTTTGAGTCTTTTATCTTCATAGGATGATTATCTTAGCAGGTTTACTCTTACGAGAACCACGCCACAATAGTCCCACTTAATACTTTCTCCTCACCACTTTCTTGCTTAGTTAGATAGCGATCACTAGATCTAGCTAATGTTTGTACTTGCCTTAGATCATAGACATCACGCTCAGCAGAAGCGCTAGAGCCGTGCTGATATTGTTTGATGAAATAATTACAACTCTTGATTGAAACACCATTATCACTAGAGAGCCCGAAGCCTCTACAGAGTAGTGGTCTTGCGGCGTAGACAGTGCAGCGACCATTTTCTAAAAATGGACAAGAGTACTTGTAATTATGAGGATTTTCTATACCGCGAATATTGTTTTGCGGGAGATTTTTATCAAGTAGTTCTAGGCGTGAGCCGTATTGAGCTTCGTAGTCTGCTTGAATTGCTTCACAGCGTTTCTCTAATTCAGCGATTGGATAATTATTAGTGCGCAGCCAGTCGCGCAAGTGAACGAACTCGGTATATGACATCACTGGAAAAGTATTAGTGCAACAATCGGTGCATTTGAAATACTCACAGGTACTAGTTTCTAGTCCGGCTTGTTTCATTACAGCTGTTTGAATTTCATCACACTCGCTCAAAATCTCGCCCCAGCGAGGCAAGACTTCAGCAGCTGGATAGCCAACGGTATTAGCATGACTAATAAGATGCGCGCGCTTCT
>JAYVUR010000122.1:0-1590 GCA_043787715.1 Candidatus Melainabacteria bacterium | reverse complement strand
TTTGTTTGATGAAGTCTTGCAGCCGGGTTCACAATTGGCTAAGCATTTTGTTGTTGATTTAGGGGCTGATATTAGTAGTCCGCTTAACAGACAGTTTCTTAAGTTCACTAAGCATTTAATAATTATGCTGCGTGATAATCATGGTACTAAGCTTAAAGAAACAGTAACTAGCCAAATTAACTATATTAAGGATAATTATGACTGCGATATTATCCCGGTGCTTGCTCCAGGGCATCATCGCTATCAAGATTATAATCGCTTAATTGCTTCTGAGTGGCAGTCATTGCTTGGTTTTGAGCCGATGATACTGCCTTATGAACCGGACTTAGTTTCTAGGTTTTTAATGGATCATGAGGAGCTTGAAGCTAAGTCTAGTTTAATGCGTTTTTGCTCAGATTTGCTAGCTAGGACGGGTCAAGTAGAAGCCAAATCGCGCAAAGGCTTAATGGATTTTCTTGTGAGGAATACTTAGATGTTAATTGCTGTCGATAAGTTAGTTGATTTTAAATCCTCAGCCGTTCAGCAAGGCAGGTTGGAACGTGCCTTGGAATATAGGGCTGCTATTTATCCGGTACTTGAACAGCTTTTAGATCCTCAGAATAAATCTATAGAGGCACAAACATTACAGCGTGATTTTGAGCGACTTGCTTCATCTCAGGCGAAGAGTGCAGCTGAGCTTTATAGTGCTAAGCGTGCTAAAGCACAGTTGCTTTCTGCTTATATCGATAAATTGATGCATAACCCAGCTAAATATGGTCTGAGTTTCATGCAGCCGCCATCACAGCAGGACAAGCTCTGGACTAGAACCTTGCTTGTTTATGATTTTATTTACTACGGTCCTGTCACGATGCTAGCCATAGTGAAGATACTGGCTGCTGAAGAGGATCTCAGGCTTAATCCTATGGCGCAGTTGATGCAGGATATAGCTGCTAGCTATCAGGTTAATGAGATTAGAGTTAATAAGGCTACTGATCTATTTTTTGAGAGTGGCTCTAAGATTTTTACTTGGCCTGTACCTTTTCTTAGTGATGGGCAATTGCAATTAATCATTGAGCGTATGATTAGCGAATCTAACTTGCTTTACAATGCAGCTATCAGTATCAATGCTTCGCAACCTATAGCTGACTTCGAGCACCCTTGTGGCTATATTAGGGGTGCTGCGGTTATTGCGCCAGCTGCCGAGCATCCATTCTTGACTTTGCGCTTGCATCCGGAGTTGCCTTATACTCTCGATCAATTAATGGGTTTTGCCATGTTTAGTGAAGAGATTAGAGATTTTCTCAAGGCTTGTCAGTTAGCTGGCACTACTATTGTGATAGCGGGTACTATGGGTTCTGGCAAGACAACGCTCTTAAGTGCTCTTGCTGAGCATTGGCCTAGTACGGGGCGCAAAGCTACTATTGAAGATACTCCTGAATTGAGACCAAATATTGCTGATCTGGTTAAGATGCGCACTATTGACTATGATCGTGATGAGTTGCGTAATATTGATGTAGCTAGACTCACCAAAGCTTGCAAACGTCATAGTGTTCGCTATGTGGTGCTGTCTGAAGCGAGAGATTATTCAGCTTGGGAGATTCTACAGTTGTC
>JAYVUR010000121.1:0-7293 GCA_043787715.1 Candidatus Melainabacteria bacterium | reverse complement strand
TAATCATGAGAATATTTCCTCATGATTTTGGGTTTTTGGCCAGACCCCCTTAACCTGAAAAGCCTATCTTGAGGCCGATTCTTCATGCGCTAGCCTTGCGCCGAGCCCGCAACCTAAGGGTGGAATGGCAACCGAGCGTATCTTGCGTTGTTCAAGCTCTTTTGCTAGAGCGAGTAGCCCAATCTTGATATCCTCAAGCTTGCTGTTGCCTCGCCAATGTTGTTTGGTTGGGAAGTTGATAATATATTGAGGTCTTGTTGAGCCGGTAATACTAAATACGAACATTTTGCCGGGTTGCATTTCTTTACGATTGCAAGCTTTTTTATAAGCATTGTAATTATCCGGATAGGTTTTTTTGAATTGTAGAGCAAGCCCTCTACCCATAATGCCAACACAGTTAACTGTGTTCACAAGGGCTTCAGTATCTTCAGTTAGAATATTGCCAGTTTTATACTCAATCATATTCTTACTCCTACTCAGTAATACCAACTCCTGCAAATTATGGTTTCAGGTTGATATGCTCCTGAATTAATTATAGTACTCACCCGTTCTTGAATACTAGCTGATATCACACCAATTCTTGTAACTAAGGACCATGGGAAGCGGTTCTCAATTAAAAACTCTGCTTGTTTTTGCTCTCTGAAGTGATCCCAATCTGTAGCATTGATAATAGACCAGTTGATTTGTTTAAGATCGTCTATTTGAGCATAATCTTCGAAGTATGAGGAGCCAGCGTTAGATTTTGTGAAAGCCCATCTCTTCTTGTTACTCTGAGCCCAGTTGATAGTTTCTAGCAGACTAGCTTCTAAATGAATTATAGGCTCCTGACCGCCTCTATAGCTAAGTTCAGGGTGATTGCCTTTTGCAATCATGTAGAGCATGACCGAGCGTGGACAAAAATAAAATGGAACGCAGTCGCCTACTAGTAAGCTGGGTTGACTTTTTAGCGGGATATTAGAGCGACGTTGCTTGATTTTATTAATGCCTATATTGGTGCCGCTGTTTTTGTGTTATTGAATGATTTTGTCAGAGTAGAGGTAACAATCATCAATAATAGAAGGAAGCCGATCAAGATGAACTATATGATAGATTTTGAGTTCTTTGATTTGCATTGATAGCCTTATTGGAACACTTACAAATGTATGTAATTATTAAGTTTATAAAAATTGTCTCTTCCGGATCATGCTGTTGACGCCGACAACATGATTGTAATCAGCTTAGTGACTGGTTTTGAATGTTTTGTTGGTGTCAGCAACACGTTCAAAACAGGCTCTGGGCAAGGATTTTGCTAGCCATGTTAAACTAGCGGTGTTATGCTCAGCTTCCAAGAAATCATCTTCAAGCTCAATCAATACTGGTCAGATCAGGGTTGTATTATTATGCAGCCTTACGACACTGAGAAGGGCGCGAGTACTATGAATCCTGCGACCTTTTTGCGCGTGCTTGATGATAAGCCCTGGAAGATGGCATGCATAGAACCTTGCCGCCGTCCTACTGATGGACGCTATGGTGAGAATCCTAATCGCCTTCAACATTACTTCCAGTATCAAGTAATTCTTCAACCTAATCCAGCTAATACTCAAGAGCTGTATCTAGATAGTCTTAAAGCACTTGGTGTAAATCCACTCGATCACGATATCAGGTTCGTCGAAGATAACTGGGAAAGCCCTACTCTTGGTGCTTGGGGTTGCGGTTGGGAAGTCTGGCTTAATGGTATGGAGATTACTCAATTCACTTATTTCCAGCAAGCTGGTGGTATAGAGATTAAACCTGTCGCGGCTGAACTGACTTATGGTCTAGAGCGCATAGCTATGTATCTTCAAGCGGTAGATTCTGTCTATGACTTGATTTGGCATCGTGATGGCTCGCGCATTATTAAATACGGTGATATTTATCATCGCAATGAAGTTGAGCAGAGCACTTATAACTTCGAAGTCTCTGATGCTACTAGGCTTGCGCGCTTATACATAGAGTATTTCGCTGAAGCTAAGAGCTGCCTAGAAGCCAAGCTTGCTATCCCCGCCTACGACTACATTCTTAAGTGCTCGCATACTTTTAATTTACTTGACGCGCGCGGAGCTATTAGTAAAGATGAGCGCCAAAAATATATCCTTGATATTAGATCGTTGGCTGAAGCAGCGTCGAAATTATATTTGGAAGCGGCTAAGCTAGCCATCTCAGCTTGAAAGGTTACACACTAATTTTTCGGGAAGATTTTAAAGAGTCAACTCTGTATCCTGCATAACAAAAGCTTGAGTTGTTGTACCAGCTTGGATAGTAGGCTCTTTTGTTCTGATAAAAAAGAGCGCAGGCCAAAACAGCAATAATCCAACCCAGAATGATGGGCTTTTTGCTATTCCTTTCCCCTTTGCTTGTTTATTTAGAGTAACTTTTACTTGTTCTCCATTTACAGCTTTGAGAGTTCCTCCACCTAGAAGTAACTCTCGGTGTTCTAATTTATCTAAAGTAGCTGTTCCTCTTTGTCCAGACTTGAAAATTACAGTTCCGTTTTGTTGGTAATCTTGTGCTATTTCGATTACAACAGAGGCTCCTTCTGTAAGACTACCTCCGTCAATCATGTAGGGAAATACAACATCAACCGCAGTACCTTTTGTCACAATCAAGGCTTCGGCAGAGAAGTTAAGCTCACAGCTAATTATTGATAAAACAAGAGTTGGTATTATGAATTTATTAAACATGACCAAGGATCTTAGCATATATGGACTTAACAGTACACAAGACTATCAGTACTTACTTCGTAAATTAATCCTAATCCAGCTAAGATATCTGATCTTGGGTGACTATTCTCCAATTCAATACGGTTTAGGTTTGACTTAGAGCACTTAATTCGATGCAGTGATAAATAAGCTACTACTTCATTGAGAGTCATTCTACGCTGGATTCTAAGCATTTTAAGGTGTTTGCCTATATTTCTTCTGATTTTTGCCATGCGAAGAAGCATGAAATAACGTACGTATGATAGAATCCAGGATACTGGAAATATATACATGAAATTAAGTTTTAATAAGGGTTTTAAGAAAATTGCTAATGCTCAGAAAAGAGTATTTGTTATCTCGATTTGCTGGATTTTTTTGCTGGCCGCTCATGGCAAACTTTCGACTAAAAACTTAGATACTTTCGTCGCTCAAAAAAAATTAAGGCTTTCAAACCATATTAATACAACTTTTACTTGTAATGGTGCGGAAGGTTTGTTTGTTCCTGGGCAAGTGATTGTTAGATATAAAACTAAATCTAGCAGTGATTCGTTTTTTGATAATCAGAGAATTAAATCACTGAGTGAGAAGCAGTTTTCGTATCGCAAACTACTTCCAGAATTGAGTACCAAGATCTTGCCAGCAGCAGATAGCCAAAACAGACTAATTGCGTTTCAAGAAAATTTTGGTTCAGATAGACTTTACTTGATCACATGGGGAGATAAAAATGGTAAAGCACTTAGATCTACTAATAATGATTGTCTAGAGTTGCAGAGGGTAATAGAAGAGCTTAAGCAGCATCCTGATATTGACTTAGTTGAGCAAATCTAATTCGCAGACTAACGTCAACTACGAATGATCCGTTATTAAATTCCGGCTTAAATCCACCTGGATTATGGGGTCTAGACAAGATTGATATTCAAACAGCTTGGAATGTTAGTCAAGGTGCTGGGGTTACAGTTGCAGTAATAGATTCTGGTGTTGATTATGGACATCCAGATCTATCTAGTAATGTTCCCTATATTGGCTATGACTATGCTCATGGTGATACGATCCCGGAAGACGGTACTGGACATGGCACGCATGTGGCTGGTACTATCGCAGCAGTTGGCAATAATTCTAAAGGGGTGGTTGGGGTTGCATACAGTTCTAAAATATTTCCAATTCGAGTATTCAATGAATACGGCGTAGCGACTGTTAGTATAATTAATGCTCTAAATAGTGCTGTAGCAAATGGTGCACGGGTGATAAATCTCTCCCTTGGAGGGCCTTTTTATTCTGATTTGGAAAGTCAAACTTACGACTCGTTGTATCAATTAGGAATAGTTGTTATCGCATCAGCTGGCAATGAGGGTGTCAGTGATCTTTCTTACCCTGCAGGATATCCTTCTGTTATGGCAGTAGGAGCCACAGATCAAAATGATAATCTATCATACTTCTCTAATTATGGGCAAGATTGGGTTAGTGTAGCAGCACCCGGAGAGCAGATTTTATCTACATTTAGCTACAGGGCTTATAGAACATGTTTAGCAGCATTTTCAACAAGCTGTTTAGAAGGACCAGTTCTTTACCTTGATAATAATGCGACTTTTGCTTATGCATTGAGTGGTGGTACTTCAATGGCAGCTCCTCATGTATCAGGATTAGCAGCATTACTACTATCTTATTCATCTGAATTTACGAATGAAGAGGTGTACGGAATTATCAGTTCAACAACGGATCCTTTGAGTGGAGGACAGGCAATTATGAATGGTCGCATTAATGCAGCCTCTGCCCTTGGTTATGCATTAGAACTTAAAGCTAATAGGGCTATTGATCGTAACTTTGACTATAGTATTACTGACAATGAATTGTTGACCTATGCTTGGAACGTCCACAGATATGACAAATACTATTACGAATATCTCGATATTAACAACGACGGTAAATATGATTTAAATGATATAGGTTTAATACATACTACAGTTATTGACTATCTGGATCAAGCTGATTACAACGCTTTCTTTGAACATCTGGCATGTTTGCGAGCAGTAGATTTGCAGTACGATGCTTTTATCTCTAACAAGGAGAGGTTATTGTTTCGTAAGCGGATTAATGCTTTGTTGAAAAAGGGTAAGTACTCATCAATTTATGATGTTGATAGTGATGGTATCGTTAATAGTTCTGATATGTCGTTGATTATTAGCACATTTTCTAGATTAGGTATTGTAGTTTAAGTGATGATTGTGACTGAATTAGGAGAGGAAGTTATAGGCAAGCTCAAGAAAATGGTTTTTGCAAAAAGTTACCGCCACAACCCCCACCCCCTCATCTCTCAATTTAGCTACAGTCTTCTCCCCGAGCTTCTCCCCCCACTCCACTACCATAATTTTTTTGCGCTCAGGATTAAGTAACATCAATTCTTTTAGGTCATAGTAGCTAATCCCAACTTGATAAATATCGAAATGTAACAAATCGAAGTCTGAGCCACGATATTCATGCAGCCCAACGAAGGTTGGGCTAGTAATATTAGAACTAAGTCCCAGAGCCTTACCCAGCATGCGGGTGAAAGTAGTTTTGCCACTGCCCATAGCGCCGTTCATTAACACTAATACATTGCCATCTCCAGATAGCAACTCACGCGCCAGTAACGCAGCAGTCTCTTCAGAACTCGGAAGACTAATCATTCAGCGGATGCGGTATCTCTAGTCCTTCACCATCGATAGCATCGAGTTGCTGACCGTCGATTAATAGGTATACAGGCCTACCTTTAGCAAGGCTAAGTGCGGTTTCGCGCAATTGTCTGAAGCGCGCTTGCATACTTTCAGCTCCGCCACCAACCATGAACTGCGAACTAATATTTATTTCTACTTGTTCTTTGCTTTCTTTGATTTTGATTAAGCGGGTGCCGTCTGGGATTTCACTGTTGAGTTCTAGTCTTTGTCTTTCTGCGGCTGTTGGACCTTTGAATAATTCTCTAAGCGCAGTTTCATATGGACTACTATCTTTTTCTACTTTGCGATCTACCGTTATAAGTACGGCGCCAAGTTCATCATTGGCTTTAGTAAAATACACTTTAACTTTATTGTTATGTCCGCCAAGTCCGGGCAGTGACTCTAGCACTGAACAGCTAGTGATTAAGAAGCCTGCGGATAATATAAATAACAGCTTTTTAAGCATATACCTTAGTCATTCTAGCAACTTTCCAGCTTCTAGATTCTTTGCTATAATTCAGTGCATGATGCGTAAAATTATCCCTATATTTGTTATCCCCGCTTTGTTATCCTTGAGCCCGGCTTTAGCTGAGACCAAGTCGAAGATCGGTACTGTTAACGCTTCTAAGGTCATGGGCAGCTACGAAGAAGCGCGCAAGACTCTTGAAGAGATTCAGAAGGCTGATGCTGCACTGAAGGATAAGATAGCAGCCAAGCGTAAGCTTATAGAAGAAGCCCGCGTAGCTAATAAGACTGAGACTGAGTTGCAGATGATGGCTGAGCAGTTCCAACTAGAGATAGAACCAGAAGCTAAGAAGCTTGAGACTGATAGTAAGACTAAGAGCGAAAAAATCCAAAAAACTGTCGAGACAGCTATTAAAGACGTGGCTACTGAGCAGAAGCTCGATGTAATTCTAGTTCAAGAAGCAGTACTTTTTGGTGGCACTGATGTTAGTGATGCGGTACTTAAGAAGCTTGGTGGCAGTACTGTTGCTAAGAAATAAAATATATGAACAGAGTATTTATTGCTTTATTAGTTACCATGGTTTTTGGCTCAGCAGCTTTAGCTGAAGAGCTTAATAAGATAGCGGTAGTTGATATGGGTAGAGTTGGTAGAGAGACCCCTTATATTCAAGAAGCTCTCACTAAGGTCTCTGCAGCTGAACAGTCCTTGATGAGACTGATGCAGACGGCCGAAACTGAGCTTAAAACATTGCAATCTAAGAAAGGCTCAACTGAAGAAGAGTTCAAGAAGAAACAATCCGAAATCCAAACACTAGTTGACAAACGTGTTTCGGAGATTGAGGCGCTTAAGTCTGGTTTTGATTTGAAAATCAAGAATGATGTTAAAGCTGTAGTGGATCAGCTGGTGAAAGAGAAATCACTAGAACTTATACTTGATAAGGCTTTTGTTGCTGCTGCTGGTCTCGATGTTACTGATGAGTTTATTGCTAAGCTGCAGAGCTCCGAAACAGCCAAAGCCTCTAAGTAATGCCTAACCTTGAGTTTATATCTAAGATCAGCTCGGCGCAATTGCAGGGTGATCCTGCTGTTGAGATTGATGCTATTGCTGCTATGCCTGAGACGGCGAGCGCAACAGAGATAGCTTTTGTATTTCCAGACAAATCTTCTAAAGCGCTTAAGCTTATGAAAACCACTAAAGCTGCAGCTTTGGTCTTGCCTATTAAGCTGATGACTGAAGAGCCGGTTAAGAAGTTTATTCGTGATAACCCGAAGATAGCTTTTCTTTTTGTTGAGAGACCACGTTTCGCTATGAGTCAGATTATTAGGTTATTTGCTAGACCTAGATCTCTGCCTGCTGTAGGTGTCCATCCGAGTGCTTGTATAGATCCTAGTGCCGAGCTTGATCCAAGTGCTTGTATAGG
>JAYVUR010000120.1:0-8903 GCA_043787715.1 Candidatus Melainabacteria bacterium | reverse complement strand
TAATCATGAGAATATTTCCTCATGATTTTGGGTTTTTGGCCAGACCCCCTTAACCTGAAAAGCCTATCTTGAGGCCGATTCTTCATGCGCTAGCCTTGGATCTTCGTGTAGATGAGTACGTTGACCCAAAGCATAATTTAAAAGATTATGGAATCTACCATTCTGATCATCACGCTCAGAAGCTTGGTAATTATATTGAGGAAATGCATATTCTGCGATCCCCTTAATTTCCAATTTGGATGGTGATTCACTCTTACTCTTCATACAGTCTGAAGCACATTTCAAAAGTAGTTTGGCAAAAGTTTCAGCCCCCATTGATTGCATTTGAAGTACTGTTTCTGCGGCTGGTGCAAGTGTCACACTTAATTTCATCTTTGAATCGGGGGTTGGGGAGCGATGTTGTGTAATAAATTCCACTAATTTTTTTTGTTTTGGACCTAAAGCTCTTGCGCGTTTCGCTGAGGGGTTAGACTTTTCAGTAGAGCTTATTGATATAGGTTTTAATGAATTTCCAAGTATTTTTCTCATAAGGTCTTAAGATATCACCCCCCTGTTTTGTCAATACTTTTGTGCTATTTCTGGCACGATACGCCTAAATTCCCATTTCTGTGACTTTAACCCGGGTATAAAGTCACATTTTTGTGACTTTTAGGGTAGAATAGTATCAGAGCTAGAAACAAGAGATGTATAGAAATATCATCAATCAACTAGAGCATTGGCGCCTTAAGCCCGGGCGCAAGCCTCTGGTGTTGATGGGGGCAAGGCAGATTGGTAAGACTTATAGCCTTAAAGACTTTGGTCTTGGTAGTTTCAAGCAGCTTCATTATATAAATTTTGATGAAGAGCCGCGCTACAGTAAAATTTTCGAGCAGAGTCTTAATCCGCATAAAATCCTTGAAGCTCTTAAACTTGATCTTGGTCTGAAGATTATTGCCGGTGAAGATCTACTTGTCTTCGATGAGATTCAAGAGTGCCCCAAAGCCCTAAGCAGTCTTAAATATTTTTGCGAGCAGATGCCAGAATTGCATGTAATTGCAGCAGGTTCTCTTCTGGGTCTATCCATGGGTGCAAGTTCCTATCCAGTTGGCAAGGTTGATCAGCTCAACATGTATCCAATGACTTTTGCTGAGTTCTTGCGCGCGCTTAACAAGAATGATTACCTAAGTTTAATTGAGCAGCGTTATTCAGAGATAGATGAGCTTGCTCATGATAGTTTGTGGCAGCTACTTAAATATTATTTCGTAATTGGAGGTCTGCCTGAAGTAGTTGAGCAGTTCTCGACTTATTACCCGCATGATATTAGCGCTGGACTTGAAGCCGCTAGGATTAAACAGCGCGAGCTTATTAATGCTTACAATTCTGATATAGCCAAGCACTCCGGCAAGGTTAATTCTATGCAAATAGAAGATTTACTAGTAAGTGCTGCAGTGCAGTTGGGACAAGGGCTTGACGGCGGTTCCACCAAGTTCAAAATCAAAAACGTCACACCTAAGATTAAAGAATATTCTAGACTTGAGAATGCACTTAACTGGCTACTGAATACAGCTCTATTAATTAAATGTCCGATTATTGAAGATGCCCGCCAACCTCTTATTGCACAAGTTAAAGCTAATCGTTTTAAGCTGTTTGTTTTTGATGTGGGGATTCTAGGTGCGCTGGTGAGACTTAATCCTAATAATATTATTGATTATGATTACGGTACTTATAAAGGATTTTTTGCTGAGAATTTTATTGCGCAAGAATTAGTTGCAGCTTCCGCTGATAGCGAGATCTTGTACTGCTGGCAAGGGCAAGAGTCTGAAATCGAGTTTGTAGTTGATTTTGCCGGTAAACTTGTTCCGATAGAAGTTAAATCAGGCACTAGTATTAGATCTCATAGCCTTAATGCCTATAGCCAGAAATATCAACCCGAAACCAAGGTGCTGCTAAGTGCTAGACCCTATGCGGTTTCTAAGCAGAGCGAATCTACTCTATTGAAATTACCCCTGTATTTAGCTGGAACTTTGGCGGCTTTTACAGGCTGTAAGAAGATATAGCACCCTGAGTGAAACCTTGTGTTTGCGCTATATTTGTCGCGCAAGACCTTCCAAATGTCGCGTAATGTTTTTGCAGTGACTAATTACTGGCGGCTATAAAAACACAAAACCCGGACGTTTTAAGCCCGGGTTTTGTACAAGAATCCCCACCGATGTACTAGATATATTTGCCCTTATTAGTGGCTGTTTAAGGTCGGTGGGATGTGGGATATCGCTGTTTGGGCTGGGTCTGTGGGACTAGGTAGAGATACCAGCTTAACCAAGGCTTAACTAATTATGGTATATAATACTAGTAGCATGCTATACTATGAGGTATGGATGGTTTCGTCATTAAGGTGACTGATAAATTCTTGAAAGATGCTAAGAACTATTCAAGGAAGAGCTATGAAAAAACAAAACAAAACAACAATAGGCAGGGAACTGATTAAATCGGTAGAGGCAGCTATTGGTAAGCCTTCTAGCGTCAGGACTGTTAGAACAGGTGTTGATGTTAAGACCTTGCGTAACACGCTTAACATGACCCAAGTAGCTTTTGCTAGTACTTATGGATTTGGATTGGAGGCTTTGCGCAAATGGGAGCAGGGTGTTAATTCGCCTGACCGTAGTGTAATTTCTTACTTGATGTGCATACAGAAGGAGCCAGAGTTTATTTCTAAGCTTGTTAAGCAGAATGCAAGAAGATTTCGTTAGTAGATTGCTTCGTCTCTCCGCTCCTCGCAATGACAGCGCATGGGGGATCCTTCGCTTCGCTCGCAATGACAACCCCGTCACAGCGCCACTCTTGGGTCCACTTTTTTAAGTAAAAGGTCAGCAAGCAGATTGCCAAGCAAGAGCATCACACTACCGATGAGCAGGTTCGCCATCACTATATTTATATCGAGTTTGCGCGCAGCTTCAAGAGTGAGATAGCCTAGTCCTGGGTAAGAGAGCACCATCTCTATAAGCGCTGAGCCCACGAATAGATTAGAGAACTCATAACCAAGAATAGTAATTAGTGGATTGATAGCGTTGCGCACAGCATGCTTAATAATTACAACCGGTTCAGAGAGCCCTTTAGCGCGGGCGCTGCGGATATACGATTCATCCAAGACATCAAGCAGATTAGCGCGCATTTGTCTCTGGATGGAAGCGAGTCCCATAATAGTTAGTATGCCGACAGGCAGTATTAAGTGCCGCGCAAGATCTATCACTTGCTCGACAGGATTAAGTTCTTCGAACATAGTGCTAGTCAGTCCGCCAATAGGGAAAGCGCCAGTATAGAGTGCAATAAGTAGTCCGAATATCGCTAGCACAAAACTTGGCATCGACATAGTGCAAGCACTTGCGATACTAAGCCCAAGATCCAGTCTGGAGCCGCGTTTCACCGCTGCGATTACCCCAAGCGGCACTGCGATAGCCCATGTAGCTAATAGTGCAAGAATATTAAGTACGAAAGTGTTCCACAGCGCAGGCTTCAGCAAGTCTATGACACGGCGATTAGTCTGGGTGTAGCCGAAATCTAGGTGTAGTATATTACCCAGCCAAGTTAAATACTGTTGAGTGAAACTCTTGTCTAAACCTAGGCGTTTTTCTTCGGCAGCGATAGTATCCTTAGAGATCGCAGGATTAAGACGCATATCAGCGAGTGGGTCACCGGCGCAGACCTTGGTCTCTTGCATATAAAACCCGATTGCTGGGATTTTAAGTTCTGGAATGGTGAAATTAAGTTTCATCACCGCAAAAGTAATAAAACTTACTAGTAGTAAGAGGATAATAGAATTAAAGATGCGGCGGATAATAAAAGCCAGCATATTAGTCGTCCTTATTACTACTATTAGCAAACCTAATTCTAATCGGCGTCCCAACGAAACCGAAGTACTGTCTAAACTGCCCCTCCAAGAAACGAATATAATGTTCAGGGACTAAATCAGGGTAATTAGTGAAGAGCAAGAACTCAGGTGGTTCGGTGCCGACTTGCGAAGCGTATTTGATTTTGATAGCTTTTTGTCCTATAACAGGCGGCGGCGTATATATAAGAATATCGGAGACTACTTTGTTAAGCATGCTGGTGCTAATGCGTTTCTTGCGCTCAGCTTGCACTTCTTGAATTAATTCCCAGATCTTATCGGTGCGCTTGCCGCTCTTAACAGAGATAAATTCCTTGGGCGCGAAATCGACGAACCTTAGCTTATAGTCAAGTTGTTGTTTGTACTTAGTTAAATAAGCATTAGTCAATGAATCAGCGTTCTGCTCCTCATTAGCACCTTCTTCAGCTTCCTTGAGAATCCGCTCGGTGACTAGATCCCACTTATTTACTAATACTACGCAACCTTTGCCGCGCTCATTAATCAGTGAAGCAATACGCTGATCTTGATCAGAGACTATTTCTTCTTCAGAACCATCGATCACAAGCACCGCGACATCAGAAGCCGCGATCATGCCGGTGCTGCGAATAGTGGAATAACGCTCCACTTCTTCTTGCACTTTTGATTTACGTCTGAGACCAGCAGTATCTACTAATTCATATTCTTGTCCGTGGCGGGTAATGCGCATATCAATAGCATCTCTAGTGGTGCCGCTAACATCACTAACTATTGATCTATCTTCGCCGATGAGTTTATTGAAGAGACTTGATTTGCCGACATTTGGTTTGCCCACTACAGCTACTCTGATTGGTTGCGGACCACGCTCCACTAAGGCTGCAAGCCTCTCAGGATCAAGGTCTGAGCTGATTTCATTGAGCATCTCAGAGAGACCGTGCGAACCATGCAGGGCACTAATGTTATAGAGCTTGGAGAAACCTAGCTTGTAGAACTCTGGTGTTAATAGTTCGCGATCAGGGCTATCGACTTTATTGACGCCAAGATAGACTGGTAGTTTAACTTCTTTGCGCAGTAAGCGCGCCACCTCATCGTCATATGCTGTAATGCCTGAGCTAACATCCGTAAGGAAGACCACCGCATCAGCCTCGCTAACTCCAGCTAGCACCTGCTCGCGAATGCTGCCAGCGAAGGCATCATCATTATCCCAAGTAAGTCCGCCAGTATCTATTACAGTGAAGGCTCTACCATCCCAATCGAAATCCAAATGCTTGCGATCGCGAGTGATGCCAGCCTTCTCGCCGACTATGCAGACGCGTCTACCTATAAGACGATTGACAAGAGTGCTCTTGCCGACATTCGGTCTTCCTAGTATTAGGATTTTTAGTCTGCGTGACATTAATTGTTGTGCGGGCCTTGCCCACGGCTTAACAATTCTCGCATCTGGGGCGGGGTAGGGAGGATTAAGTTAATACTAAATTGGGCTTATAGTGGTTAAAAGGCGTGATTGAGCGGTCTTAATAGGTATGATGGCATGACTTAGGGGCTATCATACCCTAGGGGCTGGTGAGATATGTTGAGTTGTGATATCTTGCTTATATGAGCAAGGTTCCAGAGATATTCCTATCATTGGGAAGTCATTTAACACGACAAATACGAACTCAACATCTTCCTGGTGCTCAAGACCAGAGAAGAAGGTTATTAGCTGGTGCATTAGTTCGTCCAAGTAGAAGACATTTTTATGAACATATAAAATTGCATAGACCGCAGCCAGACCTCTATAAGCCTGCTGAAATTTTGGGCAAGCTTAGAGCTGGGATAAGGCTTGATAAGCAAAACCCTCAATCTGATCCAATGGTTTGCTTGAATCTAAAAGTTCTAGGTAAAATGCCAGCGCAATTTAATATTGAAGCGAGAGCAAGTACTAATTTTGGTAAGCGCCTCATAGGTGACACGACGTTTGTTGCCAAATGGGTTCAAGCGGCATTAGAGACATTAAACGCAAGTCTTGATCAGGAGAAGGAGTTTTGTGTGATTCTTGATCAACTTGATGCAGGAGAATTAATCAATCAGAATTATCCTGAGACGCTATACGCTGAACTAGAGAGGCGCGCTGAAGATTTAAGCCTATTGCGAGAGCGTGCAGCTCATTTGTTTGTGGGACTTCTTCTTAATTCAGAGTTTCGCAAGGAAATTTCAGAAAAGCTAAAGGGTACTTTTTCTTTTCGAGATATTCTTAAACCTGAGTATATTCAGTTTGCTATGAATACATTAGTTAATTTGTACGTATTAACTTCTGGTGATTGGGGTTTCAATGAAGAAGAATTCAAGGCATTAGCTGCTAATGGCGAAATCAACGTATCCTTCACTACTAGTGCTGATATGCAAATTTTAAAGCTTGGTGTTGGTGATACTAAATTGGAATATACCTTCAAAGATTGAAATTCTTGCCCCCTAGGTATTCCCCACTATCTTGCCCCAGCACAACTAACCGATATACCTAATTGAGGTATTAATATGGAAACCACTCAGGTTCTTGCTAAAAAAAAGTTATTCATTTCTAAGAAGCCAGTAGCTATTGGCGTGCTTAAGGTTTTGATCGTTGATGATGATGCCGATGATGTTCTGATACTTAAAGACTTACTTCATACAGCACTTGAGAATCATGATTTTCAAATCGAAAGTGTTAGCTGTTATAAACAAGCTATAGCTAAATTAGTAGCGGAGAATTACGATCTTTGTTTCGTTGATTATATTTTAGGTGCCGAGAATGGATTGTATTTATTGAGCCGAATTAAGCAAGCAGAATTAACAGTTCCGGTAGTTTTTGTTTCAGGGCAAGAAGATGAGCGCGTTGCTATAGCTGCTATAGAGAAGGGTGCTGAAGAATATTTGCTCAAGTCAGAACTTAATGCTGATATTGTGAAACAGGCTATTCTTGAAGCTTGCCTGAGGTAGTTTATGGGCGTCAGCCAAAGCATCAAAATTTTAATAGCAGAAGATGATGACGATGATTTTTTGCTGGCGGAAGATACTCTTAAAGAGCTAGGCGTAGCTGCTGTTAATATTCAACGCGTGCTTAATGGTCAAGAGTTGATTAATCATTTGCAGGAAAATACATTTAAGCCTGATTTGATATTGCTAGATCTTAATATGCCTATTAAAAGTGGGCGTGAGGCTTTACGTGAGATACGCACTCAGCTTAATATCCCAACTTCAATATCGATATTATCGACTTCTGATGCACAAGAAGATATTGATTATTGTTATAAGCATGGCGCTAATTCTTATGTGGTTAAGTCCGGATCTCTTAGCCTCTACACTAATAAGATGCGTAGCATAATTGATTTTTGGGCTAATGTAGCGGAGTTGCCGAGATTAATTAGATAGCTAGTGGTAACCTAATCTCGAACAAGCTACCTTCGTTAGGTCGAGAGAAAGCTTCAATACTACCGTTGTGTCTTTCTATTATTTTTTTACAGATGGCAAGCCCCATGCCTGTGCCTTCATAGTTACTATTGCGTCCGTGCAGACGTTGTAGTTGTTGGAAGATTTTTTGAGCATATTGTTGCTCGAAGCCGATGCCATTATCAATAAACCTGATAAGCGCTGAGCCATTCTCTGTCTTGGTTTCAATGATTAATATCGGGTTTAGATTTTCTTTGCGATATTTAATTGCATTAGTAATTAAATTAGTGAATAATTGTTGCAATTGCACTAAATCGGCCATAACATAAGTGAAATCACCTTCCATGATTATGCTGGCTTCATTGCGAATAATATAATCATCCAAGTCTGCAAGTGCTAATTTGAGTGCGTAATCAGTATTTATTTTTTGTAAGACTGTTCCATTAGTTTCTACACGTGAATATTCTAAGATAGCGTTGAGTAAGGTTTTCATGCGCTGGGTAGCTTCTTCGATGCGCACTAGGTAGTCATTAGCAGTGGTATTAAGATTATCGCCAAGAGCGCCTCTGAGCTTGTCACTAAATACTGAGATTTTACGTAGAGGTTCTTGTAAATCATGCGAAGCGATATAAGCGAATTGCTCTAGGTCTTGATAAGAGGCTTGTAGTTTTTCGCTATCGCTTCTGGCTTCCATTGGAGGGCTAATTATTATTAACCCAAATAGCCGCCTATAATATCGTAAATTTTAAGTAATAGCGCTTGGGGCTAGGATAAGATTATTATCACGAGTGAAAGTTCTTATCCTTAAACTCAGTGCCCTCGGCGATATAGTTCATGCTTTGCCGGCTTTGCATTTACTCAAGAGTGCTGGCCTTGAAGTAGATTGGTTTAGTTATCAGGGATTCGCGCCGCTGCTTTCTGAGCAGCAGGCTCTCACTAAGCTTATTACTCTTAAAGATCGAGGTGTTGGATCTTTGATGCGTGCGATTCAAGAATTGCGCGCAGCTAATTATGATTTGGTTATAGATTTACAGGGCACTATTAAGACTGCGACTATAGCTAAACTCACAGGAGCTAAGGTTCTTGGTTTTGCCCAGCCGCGCGAAGCTGCGGCTGTCATGCTTTATGACTATACGCTAGATACAGGGCTTTGGCATTCTAATGCGCAGCATGTTATTGAAGCGAATATCATCTTGGCTAGAGAAGCTATTACTAAGCTGGATTTGGCTCAGCCAGTTCCAGTCATTAAATATGGATTGGTTGTCAATGAAGTCCGTGAACGCAAGTCGCAGTTGCTGAATTCCGTGCAAAAGCTCAGTATAAGAGAGTTGTGTTTCTTGCCAGCTACGACTTGGGAATCCAAGCTGTGGCCTAATGAATATTGGGTAGAGCTGGCTTTGCATCTGCAGCGTAAAAGCAAAGCGAATATTCATATAGTGTGCACCAAGCATGATGATGCTATTGTGCAACCATTGCTTGCGCAGCTTAAAGAGAATTGCATTCCGGTTATATTGCATCAGGATTTCAAGCTTAGTCAATTACCTAGTTTTTTTAGAACTATGGATTTAGTGGTAGGGGTAGATACTGGTCCTCTACACATAGCTGCTGCAACAGTAGATCCTCAGTCTAGCTATATACTTGGTATCTACGGACCAACTTC
>JAYVUR010000119.1:0-2087 GCA_043787715.1 Candidatus Melainabacteria bacterium | reverse complement strand
CCCATGAAGGCTATTCTCTTCAGGTGCGCGAGGACTATGAGACATTGAGTCAAGGAATATTAGAGATTGCTCTTAAAACAGGCTGCCTGCGTACTTTATCGGTGATTGCACTTAAAGAACCTATATATCAAGCTGATCTTGTTGACATGCGTGGTGGCGGCGCTTACGAACATATTAAAGAACTTGTTGAGATGGGTCTTGCGCGCAAAATCAAAGAAGGTCATAAGCATATACTGCGCACTACACCGATGTTTCACGAGTATTTTCGCATGACTGATAATGGTATTGAACTGCAGACCATTCTTAAGAAGCATAGTGATAGGGTTCGCTTTACGAGAGCAGCTGATAGCGAAACTGAGCCAAGTGAACTTAATCAAGTAGCCAAGTTAATTGCTGAAGAACTAGGAGTAGAAGCCGAGCCACATGCCGTGTGACTTTCAGCGTATAACCCAGATTTGGCAAGGCTTTAATGGCTTCAGGCAGATGCTTACTGGTGTTACCAAGATTGGTACTAATAAGATTGAGCAGACTACCATTGAGACTTTTTTACCGGGTTATGGTTTGTCTGTGCGCTATATTCCGCGTAAGGAATTATACGAATCTATAGTTAAACAACTTGAAGCGCCAGATTTGCACGACCTGATGCGTAAAGAACTTGAGGGGCATAAGCAGCTATTAATGGAAGTGAAGGACGATCTTATACTTGAGCGTTCCACTGAAGAGTTTGATTATGAGTTTGTCTTTAAGGGTGCTGAAGCTACAGAGTATTTGGTAAAAGGTTTTGCTAAAGCCAAAAGCAAAATCAAACCTTATCATGCGGCTTTACTGAGTTGGGAAGATGCTACTGATCCGATATTTTTTTTAGCTGAGCTTGACGCTAAAACACTTAGGTTTCATATTGATTATGGTACAGCTGGTTTTGCTCTTATTGAAGAGCTTCCAGAGGCTTATCGTTGGACTCACTGTGCAAGCTCTAAATATGAGGATCTGCAATCAGCTGAGTTCGGTTCAGTACTGATGTCCAAGGCTGATAGCAAATTCAGTCTAGAGCAAGGTAATCTTGCCGCTGCTCAAGCTCTCAGCCGCGCTAAAGCTGTCGGGCGTAATGGTAAAACCCTGATGGAAAATAATATTGAGCTGGTAAAGATGTATAAGCCAGACTTAGAGAAGTTGGTGTATTAATTTTGCGCTAATATTAGTCACTATGTTCGAAGGCAAAATCTCAGAGAGACTCAAAGAGCGCGCCAGCAAGATTAAACTGATTGGTTTTGATGTTGATGGAGTGCTTACTGATGGGTCTATTTTTATTGGTGACCATGGTGAGTTTATTAAACGCTTCTACGCTCTTGATGGACTTGGAGTGCGGCTGGCTCAGAAATTCGATATAGAATGTGCGATCATCTCTGCGCGCAAGAGCAATCAGACTCTGGTGCGTTTCTCTGACCTTGGCGTAAAAGAAATCCATGTCGGCATAGAAGACAAGCTCAGCTGTCTTAAAGTTATTGCTGAAGCGCGCAAGCTGAAGCTAGATGAGATTGCTTATATCGGCGATGACAGTATTGATGTGCCTATACTTGAGCAGGTTGGGCTTGCAGCCTGCCCGCCAAATTCTCACTACTCTGTGATGAAACATATTCACTATATTACCGAGCGCAAAGGCGGTGAGGGGGCGGCAAGAGAGCTGATAGATTTAGTCTTATACAGTCAGGGGAAAATACCTGGTTAATAGTTTCCCTCTATAGCAGGAAACTATGGTGTGGAAGTTTCCTTTTATAGAGGGAAACTGGAGTTGCTATAATATTATCCGTGAGTGAGATAAGAGTCTTCCATTGTAAACAGGCTATTCCAGCCCTAAAGCGCATTTTGGGTAGCTCTAGGCCAAGTTCTATGAAGCGCGCTGTGGCAGATAATAGGAAGAGGCTACATAGCTGGGCACTCAAATTTATTCCGGGGGCAACGGCTCATAATAATCCTTTGCTGCTTTTGCAGCAGCAATTCCCGCTTTAAGCAGAACAGCAGTAAAGAATAGGGCAGTAGCCTAGTTTAGACGGTCTTGAAAGTATTTTAAAGAGCTAATTTTGTTTTTG
>JAYVUR010000118.1:0-3979 GCA_043787715.1 Candidatus Melainabacteria bacterium | reverse complement strand
CCTGCACGAATAGCATAATTATAAAAACTCAGGATCGCAATTAAAGAGCTGGATATAATTGCAATAGCAATAAGCATTTCCATCAGGGATAAACCCGAGCTAGCACGGACTCTAGTCTTCAAGACTTACCTCCTTCTTTTTCATGAAACTTCACCGCATCTTTATGAGAGTTCAAGAAGTCAGCTTCGCTGGTTTTAGATTTCTCCATCTTACGTGCTGCACGCGCCCTTGTGAACGGTAATCCGAGTAAAGCCTTAGTTATACCACCCGGATTGTAGTTAACATGCCCGTGCCCGCTAATATTCATCTCGGTACTTGGATTTACTGGCTGAACGATAATACCACCAGAAATTTCTACGTTACCAGATATTTGCAAATCACCAATAATATAAATAACACCTTCAAATTGACTCGGATGATTAGAACCACCACCAATCCGCACTGTACCACCTCCTGGATTAAGACCACCATAAGTAGTATCTATAACTAGCAGTCCTTGTCCAATAAGAGCATTACCACCATCATAACTAGGAGAACCTTCGATAATATTCAAACCAATATAGCCATCATAATCCTGATAAACACCAGTAGGTACGGTAGTCCTAGTACTTATTCCATCAGTCCAGTCTCCAAGAGTTCTTAATGGAGTTCCAAGTACATACTCAAGCTTAGTTTTACCTGGCACTGATATATGTGAAGCAGCAGGTACCAAGAAACGCTCAGAATCCTGTTCACTTATTGGGTATGGAGTAATAATTGATGGCGTGAATTGAACAATCTCATCATTCATATAATGAGTATCTTCAAAACCTGGATCTTTTACTATAATCGACTTAGATGCAACTGTATCAACAATGGCATAGTCATTAAATTTAACCTTGCCACCTTGAGGCACAATCGCGACAATATGTCCAGGCTTAAACCCTCTACCAGAAGGGCTCGGATCCTTAATATTAAACCAAAGATCTTCAATTATCGCAGCACCAATAGGGGCTGGTGATGGATTAAAACCCGAAAGATTAAAACTATTAGCATCCGGTCTAGGATCTTCTACTACAACTTCTAAATCACCACTACTACTAGCCTCAAATAATGTCGCGGAAGCTTCTTGATAACCTCTAATTTGAATATCAGAAGTACCAAAAGTAATTCTTGAATTAGTAGTGATACCGGCATGCACTCTTGGTAGCTCTCTTCTAACGATCTGTGTCTCCTTATAACTCACACCAGCCACCGTTGCGATACTCTCCACTTTCCAAACGGTTTCCATATCAGATTTCAGCAGATCGAAGTTGCGCTGGAAACGCGCACCACTCTGGGAACCAGCTGGTGCTTGAGAATTAGCACTAGGTCTTCCGTCACCCTTGGAACCAGCTTCCTTTGGTCTACCATCTGCATCGGCTTGGCCAGCACTATCAAAAGGAATATTAGAGTGAGACTTAACATAGAGAAGAGTAATAACAGTGCTGTAAGTAGCTATACCAGGATCCTTAGTAGCTAGATCCGCTTTAGGCTGCACATTAAAAGTCCAAGTGCTGGACTGTCCACCCTTATTAAACAGAGTAATAGAATGTAAGCCTGGCTCTGCTCCACGGGACTTGATCTTAAAGACAACCTGAGCTTCATTGTAAGAAATAATATCAAGATCTAAAGCATCAGAATCAGGCACCAATAATGGTGGATTAATAGCCGAACCTAAACCTGTACCTTCTATAACAACTCCTGTAATCTCATCTGATGTTTTCATATAAGCGAATTGCTGCCCATAATCATCTTGCAGATCTACAGGAATCACCATATCTGTTATCTGCGGAACCAACTCAGATTCGCGTGCTGGCACCACATAGAAGAATGATGATTGTGAACCTATACGAAGCTTATAACGACCAGGTTTAAGATCATCAGCGACTTGGATGCTAATATCCCTAGAACCTCTCTCTAAGATTTGAATATCAAGAGTATTAAACATCGGCTTGAAACTATCAATATTCTCACCATCAATCCTAATATCTACTTGCTGACCTTGTTCAGCAAAGTTAGGACTAATCTTCTCAATAACTGCTCTATTGTTTTCTTTGTAAGAAGGTATGAAATTTAAATATTCTTGACGTATGTCATTCTGCCGAAGAAAGACCGGAATATGATCGGCTAGGGTCACTTGAAACCCTGGCTTAATGTGCATACCCTTAGGTACAGGAATACGACCTATACGCTGGACATTAACCTCTGGTAATGGGAAATAAAGCTCTTCCACCAGGAGTTGATTACCGAGATTAATACCAGCAGCCTTGGCTTTCTCCAATGCAAGCCGCTCCTGCATTACCATCGCCATATACTGAGCACCAGTGATAGTATCGCCGCTATCTATATTAATGTAATAAGGATTAATAAGATAGAAATTAATATATCTTGGTACTTGTGTTAAATCCAAATCATTAAACTCAGACTGCTGGGTATTCTCACTGTCAGTCCAGTCAGTATCATCAACTTCCCATTCATCCCAATCTTCATCACTCCAATCATCAGCATTAGCCACATCAGTCATCTTCGCTTCTTGCTCTAATTGCGCTTGGGTTTTAACAACAGTAGGTAGAGTTTTGACATTAAGCCTTGCTAGGGCTCTAGCATTAGCAGCCTCAGCTATATACTTAGCTTGCAAGCTATATATATTACGGACAGACTCGCTACTGTTAAGATCAAGAAAATATAAAACACTGGTTAGAAGAGATGAAAATATCAAGCACAAAACGACGGCAAAAGGCAGTGTAAAACCGCTAGCTCCTCTAGGCGTGCTCTTATAGGCAAAAGTGCTTGCCATGCTTCCAATATGTCATAAAAATGCTAATTTGTCGCTTCAGGGCAATTACTATAACTTTCTAAAAAACCTTGCTACTAAGCCATAGTACTCTGATATAATAAGCCGAGTCTTGCCCCCATCGTCTAGAGGCCTAGGACATTCGGTTTTCATCCGAACAACAGGGATTCGAATTCCCTTGGGGGTACCATTTTAATGCCCAATTTCGCCGACTTCATCTACAAGCTGGTTCCGCTCTATTTTATTATCGCCCTCGGCTTCGTGGCTGGTAGATATCTGCACGTGAAGCGCGAAAGCATAGCACCTCTGCTTCTATATATAATAGTGCCGATAGTCACCTTCAAGGCTATATTCCTGCAGAAGCTAAGTTACCAAATGCTCAGTTACCCAGTGTTTATGCTGGGGACCAGCCTAGCTCTATCATTGCTGTTCTTCTATATAGGTAAGAAGTTCTTCGACACTGAGCATGCTGCCTTGCTATCACTCTGCGCCGGACTAGCTAACGTCGGTTATTTCGGCTTGCCTCTTGTCTTAATCACTTATGGTGAGCAGGCTCTGGGTATAGTTATGCTACTTATACTTGGTACTGCTATTCACGAAAGTTCATTCGCCTTCCTTATCGCTGCCCGCGGTAAATACAGCCAGCATGAAGCTTTAATGAAGACGCTAAGACTACCAGCTATCTACACCAGCTTACTCGCCCTTGCTTGCAACTATCTCTATAACCATTATTACTTATGGTGGGCTACTAATTCTGGACTCAAATCAGTCTGCGACCAGCTTATATACAGCATGCTCGGTTCAGTGGATAAATTCGTCGGCGCCTACACCGTGCTTGGCATGATGATGATAGGCTTGGGGCTATCAACTGTCGATAAGATTAGACTAGATTGGAAATTCACTGGACTTGCTCTTATTGCTAAGTATCTTTGTTATCCAGGGCTAGTAATAATTATTGCTCTTGCGAATAATTACTATTTTCATTTCTATGAGCCAGAAGTGATGCAATTATTATTCTTGATGTCGATAGTGCCGACTGGTGCTAACACCATCTCTATCGCAACCGAACTTAAGCTACCGACTGATACAGTCTCAATTACAGTACTTATCAGTACCGTGTTTGCGCTGATTTATATTCCACTAGTAATGTATTGGGTAAATCCT
>JAYVUR010000117.1:0-2096 GCA_043787715.1 Candidatus Melainabacteria bacterium | reverse complement strand
CCCCATAATTGCTGGTCTCCTTTTGATCGAGATGACCTTACAATTATGGGCTTTTTATTTGTATTTACTTAAAATTTAACTTCAGGCTGGAATCTAGGCAAATCAGCGCTAATGGCGTACCACCTAAACTTGCTGAATATTTCACCACACATCCGCTGCCTACAACTAGAATAAAATATCTAGAGAAAAAAATCAAAGATGATAAATGCCAAAGCTAAACTGCTTGTGGAATAAGCCCTTGCACTTCAGCTTGCATGACAGCAAGCCCCACTCTATCTATATAGTGGCGGAACTCTTCGCGCTCGCGGCGCTCAGCGAGGAACTTCGCAAGAATTTTACTAAGAGTAAGATGGATTTGAGCATGAAGGAACCTACCCTCTAGCGGTTTGCCGAACTGCGCTTCAGCGCCGAGTCTACCACCCAGAAATATCCTGAAAGCATCTTGCATAGAGCCGTCAGCAATCTTCACCTTAGCACCAACAATACCGATATCCGCAACAGCATACTGCGCGCAATTATTAGGGCAGCCAGTAACTGAAATCATCAGCTGCTCTTGCATACCTGGAAACTCTTTATCTAAGAACTCAAATAATTGACGAGCCTTCTCTTTAGTCTCTACTATCGCAAGATTACAGAACTCAGTGCCTGTACAAGCTACACCCACACGCGAAAATGTAGAGTGCTCAACTTTCAAACCTAACAAATTAGCTTCCGTGACCATCTCATCGACGCGATCAGGCGGCACGTTAACTACTATAAGATTCTGCTTATTAGTAGTGCGCACTTGCCCGCCGTATTTCTCAACAAGCTTAGCTACATTAATAAGATCATCACCGCGAGTGCGCCCGCTGACAAACGCAATACCAACAGCATAATTACCATTAGTAAGTTTAATCACCCCAAGGTGATCATGATGCGGAGTTACTGGTGCCGGGAAATATTGTTTAAGCTCATGCTTAGTACCGGTCTCAGTTGCTGCTGATATGCCGATCTCAGGCACACGATCAAGTTTATAACCCAATACCTTCTCTGTCTCCTCTAGAAATTTCTCAGTACCCCAAGCATCGACTAAGAATTTAATACGCGCGTTCTGGCGCTTCTCCCTGAAGCCATTATCACGATAGACCGTAGTTACAGCCGTCATCACCGCAAGCGCCTCTGAGCGTTTGATGAAGACAGGGAAATTCTTCGCTATCATCGGCTTAGTGCTAAGTCCGCCGCCAACTTTAAGCGTGTAGCCTAATTCATTAGTGATAGGATGCTCAACGCCTACTAATGATGCGCAATTGATATCAGGCTGCGAAGACCAGCTGCGGCAAGCGCTAATAGACATCTTGTATTTGCGCGGCAGATTACTAAAATCCTTATTACGGGTGAAAAAATTATCGATAGCGATTAGCTCTGGCGTCGCATCGAAAAGTTCATCTGGATCTAAACCCGCCAGAGGGTTTCCTGTGATGTTACGTGCTATATCTCCGCAACCACCAGCTGTATCCATACCAACACGAGCTAGAGTTTCTAATATCTCAGGAATATTTTCTATACGCACCCAGTGAATTTGCACTGCTTGACGGGTCGTTATATCAACTACGCCGCGACCGTATTTCACTCCGATATCGCAGAGCGTACGTAACTGCAGAGCGTTAAGCTGCCCTCCAGGAATCTTTATGCGCATCATAAAATAACCATCAGCGTTGGGTTTCTGCGCGTAAACTCCGTACCATTTGAATAGCGGCACTAGTTTCTGATCTACAGCCTCGAAGCCAATCTTCGACGCTTCAAGAATATGCGACCAGACTTCTAGTCCGCCTACTTCTTTCTTCAGTGTCTCGATGTCTACGCCGGCTGCCATGAGTATCCATTATAGCGAAAACGTCATTGCGAGGAGTGCGTTAGCACGACGAAGCAATCCACTAAACAGTGCACTCGTGGTTGAAAGCGCAAAAACGTGACGTCGGTCACATTTTTGCTATTCTAGACGATTTTCAAGATGTCTTTCGGTAGCTTTTTCTTTTACCGTTACTATAATTCTCCAGCGCCTCCCGCGTAGACATCCAATTACGTCCGATTTTATAAGCTTCAAGTTTGCCAGCGAG
>JAYVUR010000116.1:0-2788 GCA_043787715.1 Candidatus Melainabacteria bacterium | reverse complement strand
CTGTTAATTCAAGTATAGCCATACCACTATGGCCGTTAAATTCAAGACTTTTGTTCCCATATCCCTTGTTACCAAGCTTTTCCTAGCCTAGCGCTTATGACCGCACACCCTTTCGTTTCGACTACGGTTGCTTGCAAGTGCTTAAGTTGAGCCCACTGAGTAAAAGTCTCAACATCACGCTTGATAACTTGAGGCACAAGATTATTAAGACTAGCAAATAAAAGCTGACTCATAGCGTAAAATAATAGCGCATTTGCGGCTTATTTGTCATAAACTCCTACGAACGCCTTTTAAGCTAAGCCAAATCCCGCAAAAACCCCTCAGCCTTAAGCAACTGAATGCCTTTTATTTGCTGCTCGTTCTTAAGATGACGCAGCAATTGTATTCCGGGGTACTTATAATTCTGCGAGAAGTTCAAGAGCCCTCTATGCAAATCATTATCAGAGAACTTGGTTTCTATCATTACTTCGACCTTATCGTCACGCACTAACGCGAAGTCCACTTCTTGCTTGTCTTTAGTGCGTAAATAATATAAATCAACGTTCTCTGCACAATAATCCTGCCTAGCGTAAACATGCTTAAGTAAACTAACTGCAACCATATTCTCAAACTTAACCCCTTCGTCACCGCGCACCAGCGCCGTATCAAAAAAATATAATTTAGGCTCTTTAAGCAAACTGCGTGCGATGTTTCTAGAATACGGCGTTATACGAAAAACCACATAAAGCGCTTCGAGTATTTGAACATATCTCTTGACTGTCATTTGCGATATCGCAAGATCCTCTGACAGCGACTTATAAGACACTGGTGAAGCGACCCTGTCTCTAAGTAGCTCAAACAAAAGCCGCATAGCTTTTAGGTTTTGCACCTGATCAAACTCAAAAACATCAGTACTCAAAAGACTATTAATATACTGCTGGCGCCAACGATCCGCATCAAGAGCGCTAGTAATCAAATAGGGTTCAGGAAAACCGCCACGCTCTATCAATCTATCTAAATCAATTTTTGCATTAGCAGTACTTAGCTCAGATAGCGAAAAAGGTAAAAGCCTATGCCTAAAATACCTACCAGCAAGAGAGTCACCAAGCTGATCATAAACATCAAGGCGCGCGCTGCCTGTAACAAGCAGCCTCATACCAGCTGGCTTAGTATCATAAACACCTTTGAGATAGTTTTTCCAATCAGGCATTTTATGCAACTCGTCTAATATTAAAAGTTCAGTATTGGGTAACCAGCTTTGCTTGCGAATAATTTCAGTATCAAGTGTTGAATCGTAGTTGAGGTAAACGCTATGCTTGAAATGCTTGGCTATTTCTTTAGCTAACCAGGTTTTACCCGATTGGCGCGGCCCAACAAGAAGCACCATCTTGGACTCAAGGTCTTTGAGTATTAGCTGCTCTTGGCTGCGCCTCATACGACTATTATACCCCAAGATGTATAAAAGTCGCGACTTTTATGTGTTTTACTGTAGAAAAATCGGGATGGGCTTAATTATCATCAAAAACCGCATATTTAGGATCTTCTTCATCCCCCTCAAAAACACCAGCTTTCTTAGCTTGATAGATAAAATATCCGGCAATAGCCATAAAAAATAGACAAAGCAAACCAGGTCCAAGATAGGACCAGACTGCTCCTTGGTTAAGTACACAATTGGGGCACATAATTTTATTTTAGCTCTGACTTGGATTTTCAGCTTGACTGATAAAAAATTTTAGTTGTCTTTAAGCGTGTATTCCACCTTCGCGCGAACCCATAATAAGTTTTTGCATGCCTTCAAACAAAAGCTTCAATGCTTCTCTGGATTTTTCGCCTATAAAGTTACCGTTCTCAGCCTCGACAAGTCGCTCACGCAAAATAGCCTTGAACTCTTCAACTAAACTAAGCATTTTATTGAAGGTTTGAGCTGCACCACCTGCTTCTCCCTTATCATCAACAGCCGCAACAAACTCGCTTGATTCTATGGGTTTTCTAGATGCAGCGCTGAGAGCCGCCATTTTGATCCTTGCCTCTTCAAGCACCTTTGCCGAATCGCTTCCAAGTTGAGCGGGCTCAGCGGCAGAGCCATCAAATAACCCTCTAAGCTTCTGAAGCAACGTGACAAAAGGGTTTAAACTTTCAATTAACATATTCACCACAATAACAGATTGCTTATCTTTAGGTCAACCGCGCCATAAAAATGCTAAGATATACATATTATGGTGGACCCGCAATTTCGCACCCAAAGAGTTCTTGGCCTCGCTGAAGAAGATTTAACGCCGATTGATTTTGACGCATCTAAGCAAATCAAAATTTTTTCTGGGCGCGCCAATCCACTGCTCGGCAAAGAAGTCGCCAAGGAGCTTGGTTTAGAGCTTAGTGGCATTAAAATTAAACCTTTTGCTGATGGTGAGCTTTATGTGCAAATTCAAGAAAGCGTCAGGGGGTTCGATGTTTTTCTTATTCAAGCTACTCACCCGCCGGTGAACGAGAACCTCATGGAGCTATTAATTATTATTGATGCGCTGCGCCGCGCTTCAGCTCGCACGATTAATGTGGTGATGCCTTACTATGGTTACGCACGCCAAGACCGCAAGGCCGCTGGTAGAGAGCCGATCACCAGCAAGCTTGTAGCAAAGCTGATTGCAGAAGCAGGCGCTGACCGGGTTCTATGCCTAGACTTGCACTCGGATCAAATCATTGGTTTCTTCGATACTCTTATTGATCACGTTTACGCGGCACCTGTGATTATCGACTACATTAAGCGTTTCGTTAACACTGAAGATCTAGTTATAGTATCGCCAGATGTTGG
>JAYVUR010000115.1:0-2635 GCA_043787715.1 Candidatus Melainabacteria bacterium | reverse complement strand
CACTAGGCTTAGCATTCGGATCACCATTCGGCACAATCGTGCTAGAGATGATGCTCAATGGAATTGAAGTTAATTGGTTCTTGCCAATCAAAATCATAGTAGCCACATTAAGCTTACTTGCATGCTGGTTTACGCTACAAACAAGCTCCAGTATAATGGAGGAACGGCAATGGCGCATCGACAGGGAAACTAGGAGAATTAGCAAATGGACACAGAAACAATAGTCAGATCAATTTTAACTCTAATGCTTTTTTCAATGATGCTAGTCGTGGGATTTGATTTAGTTAGAAAAATGACAAGCCCGGGATTACTTCTTGACAAAAAATTATTTCCAGACCATGCAGAAGACAGCTAGAATCATACCGGCACCCTATCTTTAAGTCTATCTTTAAAACTAAACTTCTTATTAGTGATTTGTTGGTGAACTAGTCCAGCAGCTTCGATCTCGCCTAAAGCCCTAGAGAATTGCATGGTTAGCCAGAAGCCGCGCTTCTTATTCATGCTGAGATAAGTTATTAGCCAATATAGAAGTATAAAAACTGCTTTGAGCAGTAGATAAATCGGTACACCTGAAATCTTCAGAGTAGAGCTGAAGCGGGGGAAGAAGGCACGGTAACGGCGACTCAGACCTATGAACCGATCAGGAGTTCTGCGCATCCTATCAGTGTGCCCCATCCAGTAGAGACTACAGCCGGATTTGAAATACCAGCGGCGCATAGACTCTGGACGCATCTGCTCTGAAGTAATAGGGTGGAACACTATTAGCTGGGGTACATAGAGCATAGGCACCTTAAGCATACTAAGATACTCAAGAAACTCAGTCTCTTCATGAAGACCCACTCCACCAGCAGCGTTGCGACCAAGATCAGTCCTGAAATCACCACAATTATCGAAGATCTCCTTACGGTACATAGTATTAGTACCCAACGGGAACCTAGCGACTCCAATATCACTCTCAACTGGATAGAAGGATTCCTCATCACCATAATTATGACCAGTGAATAAAGCCTGCTCAATACCATAAGGTGGAGTAGAATTGAGCCACTTGGGTACACGCTCCTGCCAGAGCGGAATAGAGCGGCCACCATAGACCCCGATCTCTCTATCTTGACAGCCAATAGTTATCCTAAGAGCTTCTTTAAGCCAATCTTCATCAAGAGTGAGATCATCATCAAGAAAAGCAATAAGCTCTCCACTTGCTTGTTTGATACCATGATTACGCGCCGCCGAGACACCCTGACGATTCTCGACATAGTATTTAACTGGCAGTATAGTACTTTCGGTAAACTTATAAGCAACTTCCTTAGTGCTGTCGAAAGAATTATTATCCACTAGTATCACTTCTACTAAACCCTTGTCCTCCTCTCTAAGACGAGCGTGCTGATATGATAAATCTTCGAGCAGCTGTTCAAGCTGAATCGCGCGGTTAAAAGTACAAATAACAATACTAAGCTTCATATGCAATTAGGCCCACCTAAGATCAATAGCACCGATGAACTTAGTGCTTATGATTTCGATTTGCCAGCAGAGCTAATCGCACGCTACCCTCAAGAGCAACGCGATAAATCTCGACTGCTACATTATAATCTCAATTCGCAAACTGTTAAACACCTGAATTTTAGTGATATTGGGGGGCTTCTCAAGTCCGGTGACGTACTAGTTCTTAATAAAACTAAGGTTATGCCTGCGAGGTTTTATGTGCAAGCACTTGACAGGAATATCGAAGTGGGCTGCATAGAAATACTACTAACAGGCCGCCGCGGCGACAAGTGGGAAGCCATCGCTAAACCACTTAAGAAACTTAAAGATGGTGAATATTATCAACTCACGAATGGTCAGCATATATTAATTAATCGCTTAGCTAATGCTGGCGATATGAGCCCACAAGTCTTAGTAGATTTTCTCGGCGACTTTGATCGCGCCATCGCCGAAGCTGCTGAAATGCCGATACCGCCATATTTCAAGCGTCATGCCGAAGACATAGATAAGGAACGCTATCAAACTATATATGCAGAAGATAGTAGCAGTGGTTTTAGTGTGGCTGCTCCTACTGCCGGATTGCATTTCACTTCAGAGATACTAGAGAGCTTACAGCAGATGGGCGTAGAGATACTAGAGCTTACTCTGCATGTGGGCTTGGGGACTTTCTTGCCGATCAAAACTGATACTATTAGCGCGCATAAAATGCATAGCGAATACTATGAGATAAGTCCAGAGACTTGGCAAAAGATCTGCACTGCTAAAACTCAAGGGCGAAGAGTTATAGGTGTCGGCAGTACTGCAACACGCGCACTTGAAAGCGCTGCACGTAACGGGGTCCTAGCAGGCGAGACTGATATTTATATTTATCCGCCATATGATTTTAAGATTATTAACGGCATGCTTACTAATTTCCATCTGCCTAGATCTAGTTTATTGTTGATGGTTGCTGCACTAACTGGTAGTGATGAGATTATGCGAGTATATGATGAAGCTATTAAGCAACATTATAGGTTCTATAGTTATGGGGATTGTACGTTAATCACCTAGCCATTGCTATAATAAAAACTGGTGAGCAAGAAGACTACTCGTATATTATTCCTAGGACCAGCTGGTGCCGGCAAAGGCACTCAGTCAGCGAGGCTGGCAGAGGCCC